>JBCDDO010000087.1:0-8975 GCA_039180245.1 Pseudomonadota bacterium
CGCGCGGGCCGGAAACTGGTCGGGGCGCAGGGGAATGATGATGGGGATCTCGCGCGCCGCGGCAGGGATGAATGCCGCGACAATCGAACGCGCAAAGCTCTCACCGCTGTCCGGCGCCGGATAGGCGAGCACCGATGCGGCGCTGATCAGCCGGTGCGCGCGCAGCGTCAGCAATTCGGGATCGCCGGGGCCGACCCCCACACCGTAAAGCGTGCCGCGGCCGTCGGAGACAGGCGCGATACGGCCGGTTTCGCGGTCCTCTGGGCGCGCCGGGTCGATCACTTCTGCCAGACCCATTGCGTGACCGGCATGAAAGGGCGCCAACCCGTGCGCCGGCCCACCGGTTCGGCCCGTGCAACCGCAATTCGGGTCAATGTGCCGCCATGCGCGGCGTGTAGGGCGGCAAGCATCGCTTCGCTCTCCAGCGTGACGGCATTGGCAACCAGCCGGCCCAGACTGGGCAATGCCGCCATGGCCGCCGCGGCCACAGGGGCTGAAAGCCCGCCGCCGATAAAGACCGCATCGGGGTCGGGCAGCCCGGCCAGGGCTTCGGGCGCGCGGCCCTCGATCAGGGTCAGCCGCGGCGCGCCCAGCCGGGTTGCATTGGTCGCCGCCATCGCCCGGCGCGCCGGGTCAGGCTCGATCGCCACCGCCTCCATGTCCCGCGCCGCCCGCATCCATTCGATGGCAACCGAGCCGCAGCCGGTGCCGATGTCCCACAAACGCTGCCCGCGCGACGGGGCCAGGGCTGCAAGGGTCACCGCCCGCATCTCGCGCTTGGTGATCTGCCCGTCATGCGCAAACGCGTCGTCGGGCAGCCCGGTGCGGGGCAGCGGCCGGGCGCCCGGGGCTGCGGCACAAGCCACCGCCAGCACATGGAAATCGGGCGCGGTGGCGGACCAGCTTTCGGCCAGCCCGTCGATGCGGCTTTCATTCGGCCCGCCCAACGCGCCCAGAACGGTGAGCGCGCTGGCGCCATACCCGGCCTCGGTCAACAGCCGGGCCAGGGTTTGCGGGCTCGACGCATCCTGGGTCAGGATCAAGAGCCGCGCGCCCGGGGCAAAGAAGGGGATCGCCTGTTCGGCCGGGCGGCCATGCACGGTGAGGGGTTCGAGATCGGCCAGGCTCCACCCCATCCGCGCCGCGGCAAACTGAAAGGCCGAAAGCTGCGGGTGGAAGGTGATCTCATCGGACCCAAACAGCGCGCAAAACCGCGCCCCGGCCGAGTACCAGAGCGGATCGCCCGTCACCAGCACGGCGGTCGGCGTGCCGCGCAGCGCCATCACCTCCTCGGTCATGGCGCGGAAGGGCTGCGGCCAGAGGATCCGCCGCCCGGCCAGGTCGGGGGCAAGCCCGTGATGCCGTCGCCCGCCGATGACGATTTCGGCCGCGCGCAGCCGCGCCTGGGCGGTGGAGGTGAGGCCGTCCCACCCATCCTCGCCAATGCCGATGATGTCGAGCCAGGCGGTCATGCCGCCCCGCCCGGTTCAGGAGCGTGCCCGTCGCGCGACCCGTCAGGGCCACCGGTTCCATCTCCCGCCAGCCCCAAGGTGAGCGCGTTCACCGATGCCGCTGCCATGGCCGAGCCGCCGCGCCGCCCCAAAAGGGTGACGAAGGGGCAGGGGGCCTCGGCACGCAGCGCGGCCTTGCTCTCGGCCGCACCGACAAACCCAACCGGAAAGCCCAGGATCAACGCCGGGCGGGGCCAGCCCTCGGCCAGCCGCTGCAACAGGTGGAAAAGCGCCGTCGGCGCATTGCCGATCACGACCACCGCCCCTTCGATCCGGTCGCGCCAGAGCTCCACCGCGGCGGCAGAGCGGGTGGTGGCAAGGCTCTGGGCCAAGGCCGGCACGGCCGGATCGTTGAGCGTCACCAGCGGCGCCGGCCCGGGCAGGGCGCGGGCGATGATGCCGCGTGCCACCATTTCGGCATCGCACAGGATGGGGGCGCCGGCCGCCAGCGCGGCCTGTCCTGCGGCAATGGCACCGGGCGCGAGGCGCAGATCCGCGGCGATCTCGGGCATGCCGCAGGCATGGATCAGCCGGATCGCCATTGGATGGGCCGCTGCGGGCAAATGCGCCAGATCGGCCTGCGCGGCAATGACCCGAAAGCTCTCGGCATAGATCTTGGCCGGGTCGGTCTCCCAGTTTCGGCGAAACCCGGCCGGGTCGTCCATGCCCAGGATCGCGGCCTCCTCGCGCCGCACCTCCGGGGCCATCGCTGCGGGCGCCGCGAGATGCGCAGTCAGCCGCCCCGCACGGTCGAGCCGGGACAGCGTGGTGATGACGGCCTGCACCTGCCCTGCATCCTTGACCGGCTGGGCCGAGTCGGGATCGAGAAGCGAGGGGTAGATCTCGGCGATCACATGGCGGGCATCCGGCGCCTCGTCCACCGACTCAAAGGGCCAGATGCGCGCGCCCGTGGCTCGGCGCAGCCGCTCCAGCGCCGCGATCCCGGTCAGCGCCTGTCCGCCGACCGACCCGATGCCGGCCAGCTTCCAGACCTCCTGCGCGCGGGGCACAGCGCGTTCGGCGGCCCGGGCATTTGCTGGCAGCCTCGCGCCCCAGCCACCCGGTTTCTTGCGCGGCAAGCCGGGGATGTCGCGCTTCAGCCCATTGCCCCAGAAAGGCCCCTCGCCCGCAAAGGCCGCGTTGAACCGGGCGGCAACCTCAAAGCGGTTGTTGGCATTGGCCGGGCCCTCCTCGATCCCTGCTTCGATCAGCGCCCAAAGCGCGCGCCAGTCATCCTGCCCGGTGAGCGCGCGTGCCGTGCCGGCAGGATAGCCGAAGGGAAAGTCAAACCCGCAGAGCAGGCGCAGGCCTTGCGCGCTGGCCGCGTTCAGGATCTCGCGGATCCGGGTTTCGGCCGCAGCCCGGGTGGTGGGGTTTTCTAAGGTATCCGCACCACCCCAGCCGCTGGCGGCGATCCAGATGCTGTCCGCCCCCCGGCGCGGCACCGAGGCGGCCGACCAATCGACGGCCATATAGCCGTCGAACAGGCATTGCCGGGCGGGAGTGCCATCCACCTCTTCAGCCCTTCAGATGCTTGCGCACGCTTTCCGGGCCCAGCGGATGGTCGGCATGCGGATAGGGCGGATGGTGGTGGTCGTGCCCATGATCATGCCCATGCCCGGGATGTTGCCCATGATCATGCCCATGGTCGTGAGGGGGGTGATCATGCCCATGCCCATGCCCATGCCCGTGGCTATGCCCGTGTGCGTGGCTATGCCCATGCGCGTGGCTATGCCCATGCCCGTGGCCATGCCCATGCGCGTGATGCGCATCGCGGTCCAGCCGGCACACCCCGGTGCAGAAGGTCTCGCAGAGCTGGCATTCGGCGACATTGGAGCCCGGCGCGCTGGCGCCCTGGCCTTCGACATGATGGTGATGGCTTTCCTGGGGCATGCCGACCTCGGCCTCAAAGCCCAACACCTGGGTGCGGTACTTGCACATCGCGCAGTTCATCGCTGTCTGCCCGCCGGTGATCTCGGTCACCCGCTCGGCAAAGGTGGCGAGCACCTGCGGATGGTCGCCCAGATAGCCGGCCTTGAGGAACTCCACCGCGGGCGTGCGGGCCGCGACCATGTCGGTAAAGCCGTAGATCCGGTCGATCAGCACGCCCGAGAACAGGAAATAGGGAAACACCACCACCCGCCGATAGCCCAGCCGCGCGACATGCTCCAGGCAGGGCTCGACCAGGGGGAAGGTGACCCCGGAATAGCCCGTCTCGGCCCAGCCAAAGCCCAGCCCTTCCCAAAGCAGCCGGGTGATCTTGGCGACATTGGCATTGGCATCGGGGTCCGAGGCGCCGCGGCCGATCACCACCAGGCAGGTCTCATGCATCGGCACATCGCTCGGGGCCGTCTCCAGCGCGGCGCGGATCCGGTCGGCGGCGGCGGTGAGCATGCGGGGGTCGATCCCCAGCTCACGCCCATACTCGACCCGGATGCCATGCTCGGCCGCATAGGCGTTCAGCACCGAGGGGATGTCGTTCTTGGCATGCATGGCGGCAAAGAGCATGCCCGGAACGGCCAGAATGCGGGTGCAGCCGGCCTCGCGCAGCGCATCGAGCCCGCTGCGGATCACCGGATTGGCAAATTCCAGATAGCCGTATTCGACCGGCCAGTCGGGCGGCAGCAGCGGCGGCAGAGCCGTGGCCAGCGTCGCAAACTCGCGCACCGCCGCCTCGGAGCGCGAGCCATGCCCGCACAGCATCACACCGATTTTCTCCACATCCGCCCCCTTTTCAAGGCACAAGGGCGGCGTCAGCGCCTGGCCTGGCGCTGCCCGACGATGAGCCGCGGCACCCCCGGGATGGGTCGGTCGCGCGTCTCTCCCTTTCAGCCCATTGGCATCGTCGCATTGTGCCTAGCAGCGGCGCCGCGCGGCAGCAAGGCGCGATTGATCTCGCCCTGCCGGGCGCCTAAAGCGTGCAGTTGGAGGAGCCGATGATGGACATGACCGAGGCTGCGCTGGCCGATGCGCTGCGTCGCAAGATCGACAGCAAAACCAAGCCGCTGGGGGCGCTGGGCCGGATCGAGGCGCTGGCCCTGCAGATCGGGCTGGTGACCGGCAGCCTCGCGCCCGACATGGCGCGCTGCCGGCTGACCATCTTTGCTGCGGATCATGGCGTGGCCGCCGCCGGTGTGTCGGCCTATCCGCAGGCGGTGACCCGCCAGATGGTGCTCAATTTTCTGGCCGGCGGCGCGGCGGCAAATGTTTTTGCGCGCAGCACCGGCGCCGAAATCGCCGTCGTCGATGCCGGCGTGGCGGGCCCGCCTCTGGAGATGGACGGGCTGATCGATCGGCGGATCGCACCGGGCACCGCCGATTTCACCGCCGGTCCGGCAATGACGGCCGTGCAGCGCGATCGGGCCCTGGCGCTGGGGCGCGAGATCGGCGCGGAACCGGGCTGCGACGCGGCGGCCTTTGGCGAGATGGGCATTGCCAACACCTCCGCAGCCACACTGCTGGCCCATAAGCTCATCGGCCAGCCGCTGGCCGCGCTGGTCGGGCCGGGCACCGGGCTCGACGCTCAAGGACTTGTCGCAAAGCGCGATGTCCTGGGCCGTGCCGCGGCGCGCACGCCGGACCGGCTCGACCCGCTTGAGGCGCTTGCCGAGTATGGCGGCTTTGAGATTGCGATGATGGCGGGCGCGATGCAGGGCGCGGCCGAAACCGGGCGCCTGGTTCTGGTCGACGGGTTCATCGCCGGGGCGGCGGCGCTGGTTGCCGCGGCCGAGACCCCGGCGGCGCGGCACGCGATGGTGTTTGCGCATCGCTCTGCCGAGCCGGGGCACGCGGCGGTTCTCGATGCGCTTCAGGCCGAGCCGCTGCTCGATCTGGGGCTGCGGCTGGGCGAAGGCACCGGCGCGCTCTTGGCCTGGCCGCTGGTCCGCGCCGCGGCCGATATGCTGCGCGACATGGCGAGTTTTGCGGATGCGGGCGTCAGCGGCCCGGCATGATGGATCCCCGATGGATCGTCCGATGCTGCCTGGTGGTGGCGGTCGGGACCTGTTCGGGTCGACCGAAGCAGGGCCGTGCGCGACGCCGCATCGCGGGCTGGGCCCTGCGGCGTCTCGGCACGGATCGGTCGCGATGAGCCCCTGGCGCCGCGAAATCGGCCTGATGGCGCTGGCCGCGACGTTCCTCACCCGTCTGCCCCTGCGCGATCCCGACCCCTTCACCCCGGCGCGCATGGCCGCCTCGGCGCGGTATTTTCCGCTGATCGGCGGTCTGGTCGGGCTTATCGGGGCGGGGCTTTTCCTAGCCGCATCGCTTCTTTGGACGCCCCCCGTCGCGGCGCTGCTGGCGCTTGCCGGTATCCTGCTTGTGACCGGTGCGCTGCATGAGGATGGGTTGGCCGACACGGCCGACGGTCTGGGCGGCGGCGCCACACGCGACCGGGCGCTGGAGATCATGCGCGACAGCCGGATCGGCGCCTATGGCACGCTGGCCCTGATCGTCTCGGTCGGCCTGCGGGTCGCAGCGCTGGCGGCGCTTTCGCCGATGCTGGCCGCGGCAGCGCTGATCGCCGGGCATGCCGCCAGCCGGGCCGCTTCGGTCGCGGTGATGGCCACCTCGAGCTACGCGCGCGAGACCGGGGCCGGGGGGTTTGGCCGCGAAGGTCTGCCCGGGGCGACCCTTCCAGTTGCGCTGGGGCTTGCCGCGGCCTGCGCGCTGCCGCTTGCCTGGCTTGACGGGCCGGCGGTCCTCACCGGTCTTGCTGCGGCGGCCGTCGCAACCCTTGCCTTCCGGCGCTGGAGCGTGCGGCGCCTGGGTGGGCACACGGGCGACACGCTGGGCGCGGCCGAACAGCTCGCCCAGAGCGCGTTTCTTTTGGCGCTGGCGGCATGGAGCTGATCTTTTTGCGCCACACCCGGCCCGATATTGCCGACGGCATCTGCTATGGCCGCAGCGATCTTGGGCTGGCCCAAGACCACGCGGCCGAGGCGGCGCGGCTTGCCCACGACCTGCCGCCCTGCGGGCGCATCCTCACCAGCCCCCTGCGGCGTTGCGCGCTGCTTGCCGATCGCATCGGCCGCGCCCGCGGGCTTCCGGTCGAGCCCGATGCGCGCTTGGCCGAGATGGATTTCGGCCGCTGGGAGGGAACGGCCTGGGACGCGATCCCGCGGCACGAGCTCGACGCCTGGGCGGCGGATTTTCTGGGCGCCCGGCCCCATGGGGGCGAATCGGTCGCGGAACTGCTGGCGCGGGTGCAAGCGCTGCTTGGCACATTGGACCGCGCGCCCGCGGCACGGGGCGGCGAAGCCGCGCCCGAAGCGACCCCTGAAGCGACCCCCGAGGCGACCCCAGAAGCGACCCCAGAAGCGACCCCCGAAGCGACGTTGATCGTCACCCATGCCGGCGTCATCAAGGCCGCGCTCGTGGCCGCGGGCCATACCGATGGCTGGCAGGCGCGCCCCGGGTTCGGCGAGATCTGCCGCATCGCGCTGCGCTGAGTGACGTCTGCATGACCGTTGATTGACAGGGGTGCCGCGGCTCAGCCGGCGTCCAACAAGGCAGGCCCGGCATGATAGGGCGCCAGAAGCTGCGCCAGCGGCGCGCGGGCGCCCAGCCGCGCACAGAGCAGATAGATGCCGCCGACCTTGCGCTGCAAAAACAGCATATCGGCGGGCGGGATGTGCCAATGGCTGCTGTCGCCGCCCACCTCCATCCCGGCCTCGCGCATGCGCCCGACAAGATCCGAGCTGCCGAAATCGAAGGGGTCGGACTGCCGCAAGGGCGCAAAGGCCATCTCGGCCACCGCCATCATCTCGGCCCGCAGTGCCTCGGGCGCGTTGGGCGGCATCAGCCCGGCCGCAACAGCCGCTTCTTCCAAGGCCGACCGGTCGCCCGCCAGCCCGGTCTCCAGGATCCGCGCAAGCTGGGCCTGAACCTCCGGTGCAATCTCGCGCGTGGCGCCGAAATCGAGCAGCACGATGCGCCCGCTTTCGGGCTGGACGCGGTAATTGGCGAAATTCGGATCGGTCTGCATCAGCCGGAACTCAAAGATCTCGCGCAAGGTCAGGGTGATCAGGCGGGCAGCCGCGCGGTCTCGCTCGGGCTGCGGACGCGCGGCCAGGCTTTCCACCGGGGCTGCCGCGACGAAATCCATCGCCAGGATGTCAGGCGTGGTCAGATCGGCATGCAGGGCCGGCACCAGAAACGCCGGATCATCGGCCAAGAGCGCGCCGAACCGCGACAGGCAGGCCCCCTCGCGCTCATAATCGGCTTCCTCATGCAATTGCCGCCGCGCTTCCTCCAGCAAGGGCCGGATGTCGAGCGTTCGGGGCAGCATCCCCGAACTCCGGATCAGCGCGGAAAGATTGCTCAGGTCGCTGTCGATGCTGCGCCGCACGCCGGGATATTGGACCTTGATGGCCAGATCGCGCCCGTCGCGGGTGAGGGCCCGGTGCACCTGGCCGATCGAGGCGGCGGCAATCGGCTGAACGTCGAACCGCGCGAAGCGGCGCAGAAACTCCGGCCCCCAGGCGGCTGCCAGCACCGTTTTGAGCTGTTTGGGCGGCATCACATGCGCCTCGGCCCGCAGCCGGGACAGGATGCCGGAGAGCTCGGGCGGCAGGATGTCGCCGGCCTCCATCGACAAAAGCTGGCCAAGCTTCATGGCCGCGCCGCGCATCCGCGACAGCTCCTCGGTCAGGCGACGGGCATTGGTCGGGGTCAACAGCAGATCCTGCAGCGCCGGGCGCTCGCCCCGGGCCAGGCGGCGTGCACCGCTCAGCGCGGCCCTGCCGGCAATGCCGGTCGCCATGCCGCCCATCCGGGCCAGGCGGGACAGACGGCCGGTGGGCACCGGGGCCGCACCCGCGGCGGGGCGTTCTTTGCCGCCGCTCACGTGTCGCCCGCCTGTGCCAGCCGGATCGGCCCGCGAGCCGTGCGGGGGTCGACCCGCCGGCCGCCTTGGGTCGCCTGCAGGGCGCCCCGGTCGATCAAGCGTCCGGCCATGGTGCGGATCCGTGGCATCAGCGGCCGCCAATCCGCGCAAATCGCGCGCGCGGCCTCTGATGGGCAGAAGCTGCGCGCCGGACCGCGAGAGACGGCCAGCCGTTGCAGGGCCTGTGCGATCTCTTCGTCGCTGGTAATGCTCGTCGACATGCGGGCGTCCCTTGCCAATCGGTCGCCCAGGCCGATATAGCAGCCCCAAGCTGTGCATCCAGCCCGAGGAGTAGCATGCCAAAGATCAACGGAAACGAAATCCGCTCTGGAAACGTGCTTGAGCACAATGGCGGGCTCTGGGTCGCCGTCAAGGTCAACCATGTCAAACCCGGAAAAGGCGGGGCTTTTGCGCAGGTCGAGATGAAGAACCTGCGCAACGGGTCCAAGCTCAATGAGCGGTTCCGCTCGGCCGACAAGGTCGAACGCGTGCGGCTGGAGCAAAAGGACCAGCAATTCCTTTATGAAAATGACGGGATGCTGGTCTTTATGGACAATGAGAGCTTTGAGCAGATTGAA
>JBCDDO010000088.1:0-8940 GCA_039180245.1 Pseudomonadota bacterium
CCGCCAGCGTGAACTCGGCCGGGTCGAGGCCACGCTCGACGGACATAAGCTTCAGCGCTCCGGTCATCGCCTCATTGACAATCGCGTTCACGCCGCGGGCCGTGGCCTCGACGCTCATCCCAAGCGGGCTGGCCAGCGTTTCGAGCGCCGTTCGCGCGGCCGCGGCGTCAAGCGGCAGCGTGCCGGCGAGCAAGGGCGGGATCCGGCCCAGCACCAGGTTAGCATCGGTCACGGTGGGGCGGGTGCCGCCCTTGCCATAAGCCGCCGGCCCCGGTGCTGCGCCCGCACTTTCGGGCCCCACCAGAATGGCGCCATGCGCGGCCATCGACGCGATGGAGCCGCCGCCCGCCCCGATGGTGTGGATGTCGATGGCCGGCAGCGCGAGCGGCTGGTCGTTGATGCGGGTGGCGGTTGTGGTGACCGGTGTGCCGCCGCGGATCAGCGCGACATCGGCCGAGGTGCCGCCCATATCGAGCGTGACCAGGTCCTCGATGCCGGCAAGCCGGCCCAGAAACGCCGCCCCCCGCGCCCCCGCCGCGGGCCCCGACAGCGCCAGATGCGCGCCGAACCGGGCGGCCTGAGCGGGCGGAAACACCCCGCCATTGGATTTCATGATGTAGAGCGGTGCTGCGATGTCGCGCGCCGCAAGCCCGGTTTCCAGCCGCCCCACATAGCGGCCCACCATCGGCTGGACGCTGGCATTCAGCACGGTGGCCATGGCCCGCTCATATTCGCGAAAAACCGGCAGCACCTCGGTGGAAAGCGAGAGCGGTACCTCCGGCAGGGCGCCGCGCAGGATCTCGGCCAGGCGGATCTCATGCGCCGGGTTGGCATGGGCATGGATGAAACAGATCGCCACCGCGTCATACCCGGTCAGCCTTGCGGCCAGGGACTGCGCTGCCGCCTCGTCGAGCGGCGTGACGACCGAGCCATCGACGCGCACCCGCTCGGGCAGCTCAAAGACATCGCGGGGCCGCACCGGACGCACCGGCTTTTGCCAGGAATAGAGGTTGGCCGCGCGCGGGATCTCGCCGCGCCCGATCTCCAGCACATGGCGAAAGCCCTGGGTGGTGATCAGCGCCGTGCGGGCGCCCTTGCTTTCCAAAATGGCATTGGTGGCCACGGTCGAGCCATGCAGCACCGTGTCGATCTCGCCTGCCCGCGCGGCGGCCTGCGCCAGGGCCGCCTCGACCCCCGCAAAGAACCCCTCGGCCTGGTTGTGCGGCGTCGATGCGGTCTTGGCGACTTCGAAGGTGGCGCCGGCGCGGTCGGCGATCACCACATCGGTGAAGGTGCCGCCGACATCGAGCGCAAGCACCAGCCGGCGGCTGGCCTTGGCATCTGGGGCATTCGTCATGGTCCGCCGGTCACCTGCAAGGTCTGGCCGGTGATCCAGCCCGCTTTGTCGGAGGCCAGAAAGAGCACGGCGTTGGCGACATCTTCCGGCACGCCGACCCGCCGCATGGCGACGCTTTGCAAATGCCGTGCCTGCACCTCCGGACCCTCTGCTTCCCATTGCCGGACATAATCGGGGCTGGTGGGCATAAAGCCGGGCGCGACGGAATTCACGGTGATCCCGAACGGGCCAAGCTCGGCGGCAAGCTGCTTGACCAGCCCGATCGCCGCGGCCTTGGCGGTGCCGTAGCCGACAATGCCGGTGCGCGAGACGCCGATGCCTGCGCGCGAGGTGATCAGCACGACCCGGCCGGTGCCAGCACGCTTCATCTCTGGCGCCGCGGCGCGCACGGCATGAAAGGCCCCGTCGAGATTGACCGCCTGAAGCACCCGCCACTCGGCATCGGTGACCGCCTCGATGGGCCGGCGCGTCTGGCCGCGCACCCCGCCCGCGGCATAGATGATGACGTCGATGGCGCCCGAGGGGGCGGCCGCCTCGATCCGTGCCGCAAGTGCGGCGACCGCGGCGGGGTCGGTCACATCGCAGGGGCAGGCCATGAAGCGGGCTTGCTGCGTGTCGGGCAGCGATGCGGCCAGATCTGCGAGCAAGGCCGCCTCGATATCGGCCGCCCAGACCGTGCCGCCGGCATCGAGAAAGCCGCGCACCAGCGCCTGGCCGATGCCGCGCACAGCGCCGGTGACCAGAATATGCTGCCCGTCAAAGCCGATCTGCATGGGGCTATTCCGCCGCCACGCGGGCGGCAAGGTCGGGAAACTCCGCCAGGATCGCGGCGGCGAGCGCGCGCACCCCAGCGCCGCTGATCCGATCCGGATCGGCCGCGTCCATCGCCTCGATGCCGCGAAAGATCCGATGCTTGGCGTAAAACCGCCAGGTCACAGGCAGTGCGGCGAGCGTTTCGGTCAGGGCTGCATAATTGGCCTCGGTCCAGACCGCTTCGAACGCGGTCTGCGCCGGCCCGGGGCTGTAGAACCCGGGCTCGCGTCGCTCTTTTGCCATCTCCACCCTGAGTGCGGCCGTTGCTGCCGCATCGACTTCCAGCCCGGCAGGGGCATCGGCCACAACCACGCCATAGCCAGCGCGGGCACCGGCGCGCGAGACCCAGTCGCGGGCCACATCGCGCAGCACTGCGCCTGGGTCTCGGGCCAGGGGGTCGCCCCAGCCTCCCGCTCCGCCGCAGGTGACATGGATGACATCGCCCGGTCCAATGGTCACGATATCGGTGTTTTGAAGGTCGAACTGATCGTTGCGCCCAGGGTTGCGGATGAATTGCGACGCGCCGCCGCTTTGCCCCCCGGCAATGCCCCAGCCGGTGAACCGGGTGCGGTCGCGGTTGCGCGCGGTGACCTTGGTGTTGGGCGACAGCGCCTCGAAGACAAGCTCGGTGCCCAGCCCGCCGCGATGCTGCCCCGGCCCGCCGCTGTCGCGCACCAGCCCGTAGCGATGCACGCGGATGCCGGCCTCAACTTCGGTGACCTCCACCGGCGTGTTCTTCAGGAAGCCGGCATTGGCGCCCGAGCCATCGGCCCCGTCGCCCTGCGCTGTGCCGCCCGAGCCGCCGGTCATCGGGTCGATGGCGGCCATAATCCGGCGGCCGGTCTTGGTGTCGGTGGTGTTGACATTCATGATCGGCCCGCCCGAGGCGGGGGCCGCCATCATCCGGTCGGCCGCGGCCTGGGCGAAGGCGCCGAAGGTGAGCCCGTGCAGCCGGTTGCACGAGAGGGTGCGCATGCCGACCGCGGCCGGAAAGACCGGGTTCACGATGGTGCCCGAAGGCAGAATGCAGCGGCAGGCCCGCGCGATGCCGGAATTGAGATAGAGCGTCGGGTCGAGCGAATAGAGCACATAGACCACGCCCACCAGCATCAGCACATGGCGTGGATCGCCCCCAGTGGGCATGTTCAGCGAGCTTTCAAGCTGCGGGTCGGAGCCGGTGAAATCGAGGACCAGGCTGTCGCCCTCAACCACCAGCGTGAGCTTCAGCCGGCAGGGAAAGCCCGCCACGGCATCCTCGTCGATATAGTCGGCAAAGGGATAGGTCCCGTCGGGCAGGCCGCGGATGATCGCCCTTGCCTGCGCCTCGGCATAGTCGAGCAGATCGTCCACCCCCTCGCGGAAGGTGTCGATACCGAACCGCTCGATCATCTCAAGAACCTTGCGCTCGCCGGTGTTGCAGGCGGCGATCTGGGCCTTGAGATCGCCCCAGTTCTGATCCGGCGCCCGGACATTGGCCAGGAAGATCTGCAGGATCTTCTCATCCACCGCGCCCTCGCGCAGGATCTTCGATGGCGGGATGCGGATCCCCTCCTGATGCACTTCGCTGAGCGTGCGCGACAGCGAGGCCGGCACCGCCCCGCCGACATCGGTGTTGTGGATATGCCCGACCGAAAAGGCGACGATCTCGCCCGCATGGAAGATCGGCTTCCAGATATGCATGTCCGGCGGGTGGGTGCAGACAAAGCCCGAATAGGGGTCGTTGGTCATGCAGATATCGCCGGGACGGTAGTCGTCGATCATCGCGATTGCGCGGCCGTAATTGAGCCCCACGAACCAGGTCGCGCCCAGCTCTGTCGGGGTTGCAAAGGTCTCGCCGCTGGGTGTGGTCAGCCCGGTGGTGAAATCCTCGGTTTCCTTCACAAAGGTCGAATGCGCCGTGCGATAGAGCGTGAAGGCCATGCTTTCGGCCGCCGCCCGTGTGTGGTTCTTGAGGATCTCCAGCGTCACCTTGTCGATCGGCATCCTCAGCCCTCCGGCATGATCACAAGGTTGCTCCAGCCATCGATGCGGGCGGCAAAGCCCGGCGGGATGATGGTGGTGCAGTCTGATTGGGTGACGATGGCCGGCCCGGCAAACCGGTGGCCCGGCGCCAGCCTGTCGCGGTCAAACAGTGCGGCCTCCTGCGCCGCCCCATCGAAAAACACCGCAACGCGCCCCTTGGGCTGGGCCGAGGCCTCGGCCTCGGGCACGGGCCGCAGGTCCGGTTTGGCGGGCACCCCGGCCACCACCAGCCGCAGATTGACGATCTGCGCCTCGGCCTCGGGGTCGGAATGGTCATAGGCGCGGTGATGCGCGGCATGGAAGGCCGCGGCGATCGGCGCGATGTTGCCAGAGGTCAGGGCCGCCACATCGATGGGGGTTTCGATCTCATAGGATTGGCCGCGATAGCGCATATCGGCGGTCCAGATCAGATGTGCCGTGCCGGCAAAGCCCTGGTCGACATGCAGCCAGTGCCGCGCCTCGGTCTCCAGCGCCTGGGCGATGGGCGACAGCGCGCGCGTCTGATCCGGGGTAAGATCGGCAAACACCGTCCGGATGAAATCGTTTCGGATGTCGGCAATCAGCCCGCCATAGGCCGACAACACGCCCGGGGTGGGCGGGACGATCACCTGCGCCACGCCCAACTCGCGCGCCAACAGGCAGGCGGTCATCGGCCCGGCGCCACCAAAGGCCAGAAGCGCAAAATCGCGCGGATCGGCGCCATGGCGGCTGAGCAGCTTGGAGGTTTCCAGATACATACCCGAGACCGCGACGCGCAGGATGCTTTCGGCGGTGGCGCGCAGATCGATGCCAAGCGCCGCGGCAAGCGGTGCCATCGCTGCCTCGGCCGCCGCACGGTCCAGCGTCACCGCGCCATAGCCCAGATCGCCGGCCCCCAGAAGCCCCAGCACCGCAAAGGCATCGGTGATCGTGGGCTGGGTTCCGCCGCGTCCGAAACAGGCCGGGCCGGGGCTGGAGCCTGCGCTTTCCGGGCCGACCTTGAGCACCCCGAAGCCGTCGACCGAGGCGATGGAGCCGCCGCCTTCGCCGATGGAGGTGACCGAGACGGTTGGCACATGGATCGGGAACTCGCCGACCAGCTCGCCCGAGCCGAAGGCCGGCGCCCCGTCGCGGATCACCGCGACATCGGCGCTGGTGCCCCCGACATCGAAGCTCAGCACATTGGGCGTGCCGGCGCGCGCGGCGACATCGGCCGCCCCGATCACGCCGGCAGCCGTGCCCGAGAGCAGGACGGAGATGGGCTGGCTTTTGCCCAGCTCGGCCGACATCACCCCGCCGTTTGATTTGCCGATCATCGGTGTGGCGGGAACCCCTGCTGCCGAGACCGCCGCCTGGAAGGCGCTGAGATACTCCGCCACCCGACGCTGGACATATCCCGCGACCGTGGCGGTCACAGTGCGCTCATATTCGCGGATCACCGGCCAGACATCCGAAGACAGGGTGATGGTCATGTCAGGCATTTCGGCCAGGATGGCCGCACGGATGGCCCGCTCATGCGCCGGATTGGCATAGCTGTGCAGAGTGGCCACGATGATGGTCTCGGCCCCTGCTGCAAGCGCTGCCTGCGTCGCGGCGTGCACGGCACCCACGTCAACGGGGGTTTCGACCGACCCGTCCTTCAAGATGCGTTCGGGAATGCCCCAGACCCGTTCGCGGGCGACCAGCGGATCGGGCCGGCGCGAAAAGATGTTGTAGGGGTCGGGCACCTTGAGGCGCGCCAGTTCCAGCACATCCTCAAACCCTTCGGTCACAAACAGCGCCAGCACCGCGCCACGGCGCTGGATCACCGTGTTCACGCCCACTGTCGTGCCATGGCTGAACCAGGTGATCTCGGCCGGTCGGGCGGCCCCGGCGGAGGCAAGCTGGGCGAGGCCGGTGCCGATTTCCGAGCCGGGCCGGTCGGGCGTCGACAGCACCTTATGGGATGTCAGCGCGCGGGTGCCGTCGTCAAAGAGGCAAAAATCGGTGAAGGTGCCGCCGATATCGACCGCCACGCGCTGCGCCATCAGCCGCCGTCCCGATCCGCATCGACAAGAAGGGCGGTGTCGCGGCACCCATCGGACGCAGAGCCAAAAACCCGCGCCTCGATGCGCTGCACCGCCTCGGTCAAGGCGCCGATGATCGCCTCGCGGCGGCGTTGAAACCGTGGGGTGAGCGTGACCATGTTGAGCGCGGCATGTGGCACGCCATCGGGGTCGCGCACTGGCACTGCCGCACCGCTGGCACCGTCGAACCGCTCGTCGATGTTGAGCGCATGACCCAGCGCGCGCCAGCATCGCAGCTTGTCCATGATCGCGTCGACCTCGGTGACGGTTTTCTCGGTCAATGCCGTGCGCCGCGCCCCGATCAAGTAAGCCCGCGCCTCGGCCTCGGGGCGGAAGGCAAGCATGGCTTGGCCCATCGCGGTGCACCA
Organism: Pseudomonadota bacterium; assembly: GCA_039180245.1. Lineage (GTDB taxonomy): Bacteria > Pseudomonadota > Alphaproteobacteria > Rhodobacterales > Rhodobacteraceae > J013. Next base: position 6,606 of record JBCDDO010000088.1, read on the forward strand.
GCCGGGCATCAGCGGATCGCGGCTCACCTCATAGCGCACAGCAAGCGGGCTTTGCCGCGAGGTCGCGATCCGCACATCATGCGCCGGAGTGGGCACGCCCAAGACCACGCTTTCCTGAAACCGGGTCAACAGCATATCCAGCTCGGGCGTCGCGGCCCGCAGGATCGTCGCGGTCACCCCGCCGACCCAGCCATGCTCGCCCCCCAATGCGGTGCCCATCCGGTACCGCCCCTGCGGAGTGGTTTCCAGATAGCCTTCGGCCATCAGCGTGGCGAGCAGCATATGCGTGGAGCTTTTGGGCAGCGCCAGTGCGGCGGCCACATCGCGCAGCGCAAGCTGCCGGTCGCTGGAGGCAAACAGCTCCAGGATGCGCAGGGTGCGCACCGCGGATTTGACCGCAACATTCATATATGTGAACACATATCCGCTGTCATGAATAAAGCTTGACGCATCGAAAACCGCGCCGTCAATATTAAAAACTCATCGGATGGGGTGCGAGGGGTGCGGCTCTGGACCGGCAGGTGGCAATCGTGACAGGAGGGGCACGCGGCATCGGCCGCGGATGCGCCCATGCGCTTGCCGCCCGCGGCTGCGCCATCGCCCTTGTCGATGTGTTGGAGCCGGAGCTGGCCCGCACCTGCGAGGAGATCGGGGCGCGGGGCGTGCCCTGCCTGACCTTCACCGCCGATGTCGTCGATCACGGTCTGGCGGCCGAGGTGGTCGCCGGCATCATGGCCGAATGGGGCCGCATCGACATTCTGGTCAACAATGCCGGCCGGTCGATGCCCAAAGGAATCGGCGAGATCACCGAGGCCGAGTGGGACGCCACAATCGACGTCAATCTCAAGAGCTGCTTTAACTATATCCAGGCCGCGGCCCCGGTCATGCAGGCGGCCGGGCATGGGCGCATCGTCTCGATGTCCTCGCTGAACGCGCATTCGGGCGGGGTGACGGCAGCCGTGTCGCGCTTTGCCTATGCGGCGGCGAAGGCTGGAATTGTCGGGCTGACCCGGGCCCTGGCCAAGGAGCTTGGGCCCGAGATCCTCATCAATGCGATCTGTCCGGGGCTGATCAAGACCGAGACCGCAAAGAACCCGGTGATCGCGGCGCGCGAGCCGGAGCTTGTGCAGGGCATTGCGCTCAAACGCGTCGGCACGCCCAGCGATGTGGCCGAACTTGTCGCGTTTCTGACCCTGTCCGACCCGTGTTTCATCACGGGTCAGGACATTACCATCGACGGGTTTCAATGGAACCGGTGAAACCCGATCCAAGAGGCCGTGCGACGGCCCAGACCGCGTGCCGGGCGATGGGGATATCCCGGCCCCGACGCTTCCGGCCCGAGACAACAGGAGAGAGAAGACCATGATGAGACATCTTGCAGGTGCCGTGCTGACGGCAGTGCTGGCGCTGACCGCACCGCTGGGCCAGGCACGGGCCGACACCTTCGTGTTCGCCAATTCCTCGGCCTATGACAATCTCGACCCGCATGCGATCTTCGATGTGGGCCGGGTGGCCTCGCGCTTGAACCTTTATGACGGGCTGATGCGCTGGCAGGACAACCCGCCGGTGCTGGAGCCCTGGTTGGCCGAAAGCCACACCGTGTCCGAAGACGGGCTGGTCTACACCTTCGTCTTGCGCGACGGCATCACCTTCCATGACGGTTCGGCCATGACGGCCGAGGATGTGGTCTATTCGCTCGACCGGATCCTGACGCTGAAGCAGGGCGCCTTCTCGCTCTTTGCCGATGTGCTGGATGTGGGCTCGGCCGTGGCACTCGACGACAAGACCGTGCAATTCACGCTCAGCAAACCCTCGGCGATCTTCCTGGCCACGGTGCCGGAGATCTATGTGGTCAACAAAGACTTGGTCCAGGCCAATGAGGTCGATGGCGATCTGGGCGCGGTGTGGCTGAGCCAGAACGATGCCGGCTCGGGCTCCTACATGCTCACCCGCTATGACCCGGCGATCGGTTTTCAGGCCGAGCGGTTCGAAGAGCATTTCCTGGGCTGGGACCACAATGCCGACCCGATCGAGACGATCGAGTTCCGCACGGTCGTGGAGGTGAACTCACGCGTGCTGGGGCTGATGAACGGCGATTTCCACGGCACGGACGGGTATCTGCCGCAAGATCAGGTCAAGCGGCTGGCCGCCTCGGATGAGGTGGTCGTGGATGAGCAAGAGAGCATGCGCATCTTTTATTCCATCATCCATAATGGCCGGGCGCCGTTCGATGATGTGAACCTGCGCAAGGCGATTTCCTACGCCTTCGATTATGACGCCTTTATCGAGAACATCCTGTCGGGCTCGGTCGCGCGCAACCCTGTGCCGCTGCCCA
>JBCDDO010000089.1:0-8928 GCA_039180245.1 Pseudomonadota bacterium
CGGTTGAGTTGATCGCGGTGTCCAAAGTGCAGCCATTGGAGCGGGTCGAGGCCGTGCTTGCGGCCGGGCACCGGATCTTTGGCGAGAACCGCGTGCAGGAGGCGGCCGGCAAATGGCCGGCGTTTCGCGACCGGTTCCCCGGGGTCACCCTGCATCTGATCGGCCCGTTGCAGACCAACAAGGTCAAGCAGGCGCTCGGTCTTTTCGACGTCATCCAGACGCTGGACCGCGACAAGCTGGCCCGAAAGCTTGCCGATGCCGCGCAAAGCGCCGGCCGCTGCCCGCCGCTTTTTGTCGAGGTCAATACCGGCGCCGAACCGCAGAAGGCCGGGATCTTGCCCGCCGATGCCGATGACTTCATCGCTGCCTGCCGCGCGATGGATCTGCCGCTTGTCGGTGTCATGGCGATCCCGCCTGCAGATGAAGACCCGGTGCCGCATTTCCGTGCTTTGCGGGCGATTCGTGATCGAACCGGGCTGAGCGGCCTTTCGATGGGAATGAGCGCGGATTTCGAGACCGCCATCGCCGAGGGCGCCACCCATGTGCGCGTGGGATCCGCGCTGTTCGGCGACCGGGTGAAGCCCGCCTAGGGCCGGATCACCACCCGCGACCAAGGCCGCCAGCGTGCCAGGATCCAAGCGATGTCGGCGGTGGCGAAGGCAACGCAACCCTCGGTCGGATGGCGTGGCCGCCGCCAGACATGCAAAAAGATCGCCGATCCGGCACCTGGCATCGGGTCGGGCCAATTGTGATCAAGCGCTGCGACATAGTCGTAGATCGGATCGGGGCGGCGCAGCCGCTCGGCGCTGTGGGTTGGGGCAAAGGACCGAAACGGAGCATTGTACTGCGGATCGGCCGGGTCGTCGGACCAGCGCAGCTGCGGCCCGATTGCTTGCCAAGGGCCGGCGCGACGATCCCGGCGCAGATAGATCGCGCGCAGACCGAACACGCCCGCGGGCGTTGCCCCATCGCCCTCCCGTTTCTCCCAGCGAATGCCGCCCCGTCCGATGGCACAGGCAAAACGGCGCCCTTGAAACCACGCGCCCCAGGGCCCGACCCGCAGATCGTCGCGGCGGCCCGCGGCCCGCGGTGTCACAACAAATGGCCGCTTTTTGCCGCCTTCACCGCCAAATAGCCCTCATTGTGCAGCGTGCGCCCGACCTGCAGCGGCACGCGTTCCGGCACCGCAACCCCCGCGCTTTCCATCATCGCGACCTTGTTGGGGTTGTTGGTCATCAGCCGTGCGGCCGAAAACCCCATGCGTTTGAGGATGTCCGCGCCGATGCGAAAATCCCGCTCGTCATCCTCAAAGCCCAGGCGGTGATTGGCCTCGACCGTGTCAAACCCTTGATCTTGCAGCGAATAGGCCCGCATCTTATTGGCAAGCCCGATGCCGCGCCCCTCCTGGTTGAGATAGAGCAGCACACCCGCCCCCTCGGCCGCGATCTGTGCCAGGGCGGCGTTGAGCTGCGGGCCGCAATCGCATTTCAAACTGCCCAGCACATCGCCGGTAAAACAGGCCGAATGCAGCCGCGACAGCACCGGTTGAGCGCGGTCCGGCGCGCCGATCTCCACCGCATAATGCTCCTCGCCGCCGGCGAGCGGGCGAAACACATGCACCCGCCCGGCTTCGGAGGCCGCAAGCGGAACCCGTGCGGCCGCAACCGGCACAAGCCCGTCGGCATCCGCCGCGGCGATATCGGCAATCGTGACCTCCACAAGATCCTTCGGCAGCGTCCAGGCGGCGGAACTGTCGGCCGCGGCGTCCGGCATGACCAGCAGGGCGGCGGGCAGCAGATGCGCCTGCTTGGCCAGCAAAAGCGCAATGCGGTGCAGGCTCGAATCGCCGCCGCGCCGGGTGGCGTAAGGCCCTTTGAGCGGCGTGACGAGGTCGCGCGACGGATCTGCTGTCGCCTGGACCCAACTGTACCCCGCATCGCCCCGCTCATCGGCCGGCAGAACAATCCGCGCAAGATCGCCATCATAGGCGCGGGCGCGCAGCGTCTCCGCCCGCCGCGCGGTGATCGCAAGATCGCATGCGCCGCCCAGACCGCGCAGCGCCGCCAGCCGATCAGGCGACAGGGTTTCGGCCGCCGCGGCCAGCGCGACCAGCGGACCGGCCCGCAAGATCACCGGCAATCCGACCCGCAGATCCGACCGGGCACGGGCAAGCCGCTCGGCCGCGTTGGGCTCAAGACTGTCTGTCGAACGCTCCCACATCGCCCGACCCTATACGTCGTCGCGCCGAAATATGAAACATTCCCCGGGCTGGCGACACGGCTGCGTGAAAAACATTCCAAAACCTTGCATGAGCGGCAAAGCGGCAAGATCTACGGCGCGCAAACGAACACAGGAGCCGAACCATGAGCACATTGCGCAAAATCCTGCTGGTCGATGACGACGCTGACTTGCGCGAAGCGCTCGCCGATCAGCTTGTCCTGACCGACGACTTCGATGTGTTTGAGGCGGGCAATGCCGCCGAAGCGTTGGAGCGGATCAAGAAACAACTCCATGATCTGGTCATTCTCGATGTCGGCCTTCCCGACATGGATGGGCGCGAGCTGTGCCGCCTGATGCGCAAGCATGGCGTGAAATGTCCGATCCTGATGCTGACCGGCCATGCCACGGATGCCGACACGATTGTGGGCCTGGATGCGGGTGCCAATGACTACGTTGCCAAACCCTTCCGCTTTCCGGTGCTTCTCGCGCGGATCAGGGCGCAGCTTCGCCAGCATGAGCAAAGCGAGGATGCGATCTTCACGATCGGTCCCTACAGCTTCCAGCCTGCCATGAAGCTGTTGATCGATGAAAGCGATCGCAAGGTCCGCCTGACCGAGAAAGAGACCAACATTCTGAAATATCTCTACCGTGCTGATGACCGCGTGGTCAGCCGCGACGTGCTCTTGCATGAGGTATGGGGATACAATGCCAGCGTCACGACCCACACATTGGAGACGCATATCTACCGGCTGCGCCAAAAGATCGAGCCCGATCCGTCGAATGCACGTTTGCTGGTCACGGAATCGGGTGGCTACCGTCTGGTACCGTAGCATTCTGTGATCAAAATACAGCAACATCGGCGAAAAATTGCCCATGGTTGCCGTCATCAGGGTTGAACAGGCCACCCCTGATCGGCAAGTATCAGGGCACGGACGGCTTCCCCAGGTTCGATCCGTGCTCGGCTCCTCCACCCCCTCTTTCAGGAGCCGACGACCCTCACAAGGGTGCGCCCGGCGGTCCCCAGCCGCCGGGCTTTCCTTTTTTCCCGGGTGTGAATCGCAGAGATCGGTCCATGCGCCCCAGATGGGGGTCGGGCATGTCGGAATGCTGCAATGGCCGGTTTCGTCACGGATTTTTGTGGGAACGTGGGCGATTTGCCTGGTCTCGGCCCGTGCTCTGCCACCGCCGGCACTGGTTGCGCGCAGCATCACGGCTATACCTAGGCTGAACCGAGACATCCGCCCGCTGCGCCGGATCGCTCATCAGCCCAAGGAGCCAGAGAATGCCCGCACCGGCACCGCGCTTTGACATGATTCTGAACCGGGTCGCGCCATGGCGCTGACCGTCGCAACCTGGAACATTAACTCTTTGCGGCTGCGCGAGGGGCTGGTCCGGCGATTCCTTGCCGATGCCGGTCCCGATATCCTGTGCTTGCAGGAGCTTAAGGGTCAGGTCGAGAAGCTGCCGCTCGATGCCTTCGCCGATCTGGGCTATCGCTGGCATGTCGTGCGTGCGCAAAAGGGCTATAACGGCGTGGGCATTCTGGCCCGCCAGCCCATCGAAGATGCCGGGCATCACGATTTCTGTGCCATGGGCGATGCCCGCCATGTCGCGGCGCGGCTGGAAAATGGCGTGGTGATCGAAAACTACTACGTGCCCGCAGGCGGCGACGAGCCCGACCCGGCCAAGAACCCGAAATTCGACCACAAGCTGCGGTTTCTGCGCGAGATGGCGCAGCGATTCGAGGCCGCGCCGCCCAGCCGGACGATTCTGGTCGGCGATCTCAACATCGCGCCTGGCAAGGAGGATGTCTGGTCGCATAAGCAGCTGCTGACCGTCGTCTCGCACACGCCGATTGAGGTGGAGCATCTGTCGGCGGTGCAGGCCTCGGCCGGCTGGCAGGATGTGCTGCGGACCCACACGCCAGAGGGCAAGCTCTATTCCTGGTGGTCCTACCGGGCGCGCGACTGGGATGCGTCGGACAAAGGCCGGCGGCTCGATCATGTATGGGCGACGTCCGATCTGATCGGGCAGGCGGTGTCGAGCGAGATTTTGCGGCCGGTGCGCGGGTGGGAGAAACCCTCAGACCATGTGCCGGTGCTCGCGCGCTTTGACTTCGGTTAAGCGCGGCCCTCAAGGCGGCTGACCTCGACCAGCGTGCTGTGCGCGCTGCATCCCTGGCCCAGGCGCGAGGTGCCGACATCGCGGGTCAGCACATTGGGGTTGCCATTGGGATCGTCGCCCTGCGGGTTGGGCGGACCCTCGCCGAACCAGGCGCCGGTCGGCAGCGCCACCACCCCGGGGCGGATTGCCTCGGTCACCGTCGCGCGGGCGCGCAGCGCGCCGCGGGCATTGTGGACCCGCACGATCTCGCCGCCGGCAATGCCGCGCGCCGCTGCATCCTGCGGATGGATCTGAAGTGCCGCCGGTCGCGCCTGCGGCAGATCGGCCAGGGCACATTCAAGCTGGCTGTGCAGCTTGTCGCCCGGCTGCGGCGAGGTGAGGTGGAGCGGAGCGTCGGCCCCTGCCGCGCCCAGCCATTCCTCGGGCGGCATCCAGACAGGATGACCCGGACAATCGTCATAGCCAAAGCCGGCAATCGTCTCGGAGTAAAGCTCGATCCGTCCGGATGGGCTCGGCAGCGGCGCAGCCTCCGGATCGGCCCGAAACTCCGAAAACGCGATGCGGGCATGCTCTGGCCCTTCGATGGGCAGCTCAACCCAGTTTGCCGCGCGCAGCCCGTCGAAATCGGGTGTCTCCACCCCCTCGGCCGCGGCTTTCTGACGGAACTCGCCGTAGAGATGGCGCAGCCAGCCTTCGGCATCGCGGCCCTCGGTGAAGGTCTCGACCACCCCCAGCCGCTCGGCCAGCCCGGTGAAGATGGCGTAATCGTCGCGCGCATCGTTCTGCGCCGGCACCATGGCGGGCATGTGAAACAGGAACGGGTCGAGATTGGTGCGCCCGATATCTTCGCGCTCATAGGGTGTGGTGGCCGGAAATACGATATCGGCCCGGCGGGCGGTGGCGGTCCACCACGGCTCATGCACGATGATCGTCTCGGGCCGGCGCCACGCTTCTTCCAGCCGGTGCAGATCCTGATGATGATGGAAGGGATTGCCGCCGCACCAATAGACCAGGCGGATGTCGGGATAGGGCTGCCGCCGGCCGTTGAAATCGAAGGGTGCGCCGGGATTGAGGAGCATATCGGCCACGCGCGCCACCGGAATGACATCGGGCACCGGGTTTGTGCCCTGCGGCAGGGTCAGCCCGCGCAGCGCCTTGACCGAATGCCCGATCCCGCCAATGGCGCCATAACCATAGCCCACGCCGCCGCCCGGCAGGCCGATCTGGCCCAGCATGGCGGCCAAAGCCGCCGCCATCCAATAGGGCTGCTCGCCGAATCGCGCGCGCTGCAGCGACCAGGCCACCGTGATCAGCGTGCGCCGTGCGGCCATCTCGCGGGCCAGTGCGGTGATGCGGTCGGCCGGCACGCCGGTGATCGGGGCCGCCCAGTCGGGGGTTTTTGCGATCCCGTCGGCCGCGCCCAGCACATAGCCGCGCAGCCGGTCATACCCCACGGTGTAACGGTCCAAGAAGGCGCGGTCGGCCAGACCCTCGGTCTCCAGCACCCAGGCCAGCGCCAGCATCAGCGCGGTGTCGGTGCCCGGGATCAGCGGCAGCCAATCGCAGCCCGCGGGCGCATCGCCGCGCTGCGGCCCGATATTGAGCCGGGTCATCCCCGATGCCGCAAACCGCTCGAACCAGCCCGAGGTGCTGTGACGGGTCACCCCGCCCATGCTCACCTGCGCGTTTTTCGGATTGATCCCGCCGAACATCACCAGCATCTCGGTGTGCTCGGCAATCACCTCCCAGGGCTGCAGCATCTCATAGGTCAGCTTGAAGAACTCCACCCCGAAGACATGCGGGATGATCGCCTGCGCCGCCCCGGTCGAGTAGCTGCCGAAATGCTTCACATAACCGCCGATGCAGTTGAGAAACCGGTGAAGCTGACCATTGGCATGGTGGAAGCGCCCGGCCGAGGCCCAGCCATAGGAGCCGCCATAGATCGCCCTGTTGCCATGCTCGGCCCGGATGCGGGCGATTTCCTGTCCGGCGATGTCGAGCGCCTCATCCCAGGGCAGATCGACGTAATCGTCGTGCCCGCGTCCGGCCCGGTCGCGCCGCTCCAGCCAGCCCCGGCGGATCGCCGGGCGCGCAACCCGTGCCTCGTGATGCACCGCGGCCGGGATGATCTGCGGGATCGCCGGCGGCGCGGGGTCCTCTACAAAGGGGGCCGTGGCCACCAGACGCCCGTTCTCGGCGGTAAGCTCGAAGGCGCCCCAATGGCTGGTGGTCACGCGGGTGACCCGCGTGGGGTCGGCTTGGCCGCCATGCTGCGCGTCAGACATGCTGGCCTCCATTGATCTCGATCTCGGTGCCGGTCACATAGCCGCTTTCGGGCGTGCAGAGATAATAGATCGTGCGCGCGACCTCCTCGGGCCGCCCCAGCCGGCGCATGGGCAGCGTCGCGACCAGCTTTTCGGTGCCCGGCGACAGGATATCGGTCTCGATCTCGCCGGGTGCGATGGCATTGACGCGAATCCCGAACGGCCCCAGATCATGCGCCATTTCGCGGGTCAGCGCGGCCAGTGCGGCCTTTGAGGTCGAATAGGCCGCACCGGCAAAGGGGTGCACCCGCGCACCGGCGATCGAGGTGACATTGACGATGGCGCCGGTGGCGGTCTTGAGCTCTTCGATCAGCCCCCGCGCCAGCACCACACAGGCAAAGAAATTCACATGGAAGACCTGCCCCCAGGCGCGCAGATCGGTGGTCATCGTGTTCAGCCGCGCGCCCTCCTCGCCCTTGGGCGAGATCCCGGCATTGTTGACAAGTGCTTCCAGCCGCCCGCCTTCCAACCGCGCCCTGATCACCTCGACCGCGCGGATCGTGTCGTTGGGATCGGCCAGATCGACCTGGATATGGTCCTCTTCGCCGGCCTCCCAGGGGCAGTCTTCGGGGAAAGGGTGGCGCGAACAGGTGATCACCCGCCAGCCGGCAGATGAGAAGCGTTTGACCGTCGCATGTCCGATGCCGCGCGATGCCCCTGTCAGAAGCAGCGTCTTGCGCTGGGCCATCCCGCTTCCCCTCTCCACACCACGTCGCCACCCTACTCCGCGCTGTCTTGAGACGGAAGGCCCGCAGCGGGCCTTGTGATGCGCGGTGCCGGCAGACAGAGTGCGCGAATGCAGACCTGCAGCCCAGCTTCGACCGCGGTGCATCGGCCGGCCGGCCCGGCCTAGGATGGACCCTCAGGGCATTTTCCTGACCGCGCCACCGGGGCTGGAGCCGATCTTGGCCCAGGAAGCGACCGAGGCCGGCTTTGCCGACGCCAGCGTACAGCCCGGCGGCGTTGCCGTGGCCGGCGGCTGGCCGGAGGTTTGGCGCGCCAATCTGGTCCTGCGCGGGACAACCCGGGTGCTGGTTCGGCTGGCAAGCTTTCGGGTTCTGCATCTGGCGCAGCTCGACAAGCGCGCGCGCCGGCTGCCCTGGCGCGACTGGCTGCCCGACGGGCAAGCCGTCTCGGTCGAGGCGAGCTGTCGCAAGAGCCGGATCTATCATGCCGGTGCGGCCAGCGCGCGCATCGCGGGCGCGCTGGAGGCTGCTGGGCTGACCCACGGTTCGGGCGGCCTGCGGATCCTGGCGCGGATCGAGGATGATCTCTGCACCATCAGCATCGACAGTTCCGGCGAGCCGCTGCACAAGCGCGGCTTCAAGCTGGCCGTTGGCAAAGCGCCCTTGCGCGAAACGCTGGCCGCGCTCTTCCTGCGCGCGGCCGGTTATCGCGGCGAAGCGCTCATCGACCCGATGTGCGGCTCAGGCACCCTGCCCATTGAGGCGGCGGAGATATCCACGGGCCTGGTGCCAGGCCGGGCGCGCCGGTTTGCATGTGAACATTTGGCCGGCTTTGATCCTGAGGCGTTTGAGGCAATGCGGGCGCACCCGTTTCCCACGACCCCGCAGCCGGCGCCGGAACCGGCGCGCCATCCAGTGACCGGTCCAGCGTCTCCGGGCGCAGCATCGCCGTCGGTCGGGCCCGCCGTCATAATTGCATCCGACCGCGATGCCGGGGCCGTTGAGATGGCCCGCGCCAATGCGGCCCGGGCAGGGGTTGAACCGCGCCTGGCATTCCGCTGCGCTGCAATCAGCGAGGTCGCGCCGCCGGAGGTCGACCCAGGCCTGGTGATCGTCAATCCGCCCTATGGCGCGCGCATCGGAAAGACCGGCGCCCTGCCTGCGCTCTACCGCGCGTTCGGATCAGCAATGCGCGACCGCTTTGCGGGCTGGCGGATCGCGCTTATCACCTCCGAGCCCGAGCTTGCACGCGCCACAGGCCTGCCCTTTGCCCCGCCCGGCCCGCCGGTCCCGCACGGGCCGCTCAAGATCCGGCTCTATCAGGCGCAGCTTTAGGCCCCATCTTCGGGACCCATCTTCGGGCCCCATTTTCAGGGGTTAAGCCGGGTCACCTGCCATTCGGCGGCATCGACATCCGGTCTGCGCCAACGAAACCGGTCATGCAGCCGATGTGCACCATCGGCCCAAAACTCGATCTCCAGCGGGCGGATGCGGAACCCGCCCCAGAACGGTGGGCGGGAGGGCGCCGTGCCCTTCAGCGCGGTGATCTTTGCCACCTCGGTCATCAGCGCGGC
>JBCDDO010000090.1:0-8921 GCA_039180245.1 Pseudomonadota bacterium
GCCCCGCCGGCTTTGACGGGCTGGCGCACTGGCTGACGCATGAGGGGCTTGAGACGCGCAGCTTTGAGGGCGGCTGGGCGATCGATGCCGCCTCGATTGGGCTCACCATCATTCCGCTCTACGACACAGCGCTCGACCAGCCCCTGCGCCCGGCCCAAGACAGCGAGGCGATGCTCGCCCAGCCCGATGAACGCGACCTCACCCGCGCCGTGATCCTTGACAAGATCGAGCACACCAACAGCCTGATCATCCTGCCAAAATGGCGCCAGGGCATGCGCCTCACCGGGCTGGCCCATCCCGTGCTCATCACCGATGAGACCCGGATCAGCGCCACGCTCTGGGCCATTCTCGGGCCGGAGGCGGGCAAGGTGCAGCGCCTCGCCGAGCCCTTCACCGCCTTTGACTATGTCACGGGCACGCGCCAGCACTGGTCCGCCCAGCTCTATGCCGCGCAGGTCTTTGAGGGCCAAGGCTGCCTGCCCGTACTGGGTCAGGAGGGGCGCATGGTGCTGGGCCTCTGCCGGCTTGGTGGCCGGCCAGACGGGCACCGGGTCGCGGTGCTCTCGGATCCGGATCTGCTCAACAATCATGGGCTGCGGCTTGGCGACAATGCCTGGATCGCGCAGGACATCATCGCAAACCTGGCGGGCGAGCGCCTCGTCTATGTCGATTACAGTGCTGAGAACTGGTTCTTTACCCCGCGCCAAGGCCTCGCCTATGAGCGCAGCTGGTCCGATCTGGCCCGGTTTTTCGACCCGCCCTTCTTGCAGCTTTGGCTCATTGCGGCCCTGGTTTTGGGCCTGACCCTCTGGCGCGCGGCCTGCCGGTTCGGCCCCCCAACGGCCGAGCGGCGCGGGCAGGAGGCCTCGCGCGCCCATATCATCGCCGTGCAAGCCCGGCTCCTGCGTCTCACCGGGCAGGATGGCGCTGTTCTGGCAGCCTATGTGCCGGCGCGGCTCTCGGCCGTGGCGCGGGCGCTGTTCGGCCCGGCCCACAGCGCGCAGCGCAGCGACGAGGCGTTGCTCCTGCGCCATGCCCAGCGCAAAAACGCAGCCCAGGCCGAGGCGCTGGCCGGGCTGGTCACGCAGGGCCGCACCCTGCCCGCTGCGCTGCCCGCCCAGGCCGCCCTTGCCTATATCGATGCCCTTGAAGAGAGTTTGGAGCAGCTGACCGATGACGCTTGATGACCTGCAGGAGCGGGCGGCAGCGCTGCGCCGCGAGATCGGCAAGGTCGTTCTGGGCCAGGATGAGATCGTCGAACTCCTCCTGGTTGCCCTCTTCGCCCGCGGCCATGTGCTGATCGAAGGGCCGCCCGGCACGGCCAAAACGCTGCTGGCGCGCAGCTTTGCCGCCGCGCTCAGCCTCGCCTTCGGCCGCATCCAGTTCACCCCCGATCTGATGCCGGGCGACATTCTGGGCACCTCCATCTTCAACTTCCAAACCAATGCCTTTGTGCTCACCAAGGGGCCGGTGTTCTCGCAGGTGCTGCTGGCCGATGAGATCAACCGCGCCCCGCCCAAAACCCAGGCCGCCCTGCTGCAGGCGATGAATGAGAATATGGTGACCATCGATGGGCAGGATCATCCGCTGGGGCGAGACTTCATCGTTGTCGCCACGCAGAACCCCATCGAACAGCAGGGCACCTATCCGCTGCCCGAGGCCCAACTCGACCGGTTTCTCTTCAAGCTCAACATCGATTTTCCGCCCGAGGCGGTGGAGATGGCGATCCTCCAGCATCATGCCGCCGCGCCGCTCGACAGCGGCCGCGAAACCGGCGGCATCGCCGAGCTGCTCGACCCGGCCGATCTGCAGGCCATTCGCGGGCTCATCGACAGCATCATCCTCAAAGACGACATCCTGGCCTATATCCTGCGATTGGTGCGGGCCACCCGCGATGCAACCGAGATCGCCTTTGGCGCCTCAACCCGCGCCGCTGATGCGCTGGCCACCGCAACCCGTGCCCTTGCGGCGCTGAGCGGCCGGGATTTCGCCATCCCCGACGATGTCAAACGCCTCTATATCCCCGCGCTTCAACATCGCATCCTGCTGGGCCCGGCCGCCGAGATCGAGGGGCAGAGCGCGCCGCATGTTCTGGACGGGCTGCTCAACCAGATCGAGGCACCCCGCTGATCCGGCCCTCCCGCAAAGCGCTGGCGCTTGCAGCGGCGCTCGCCGCCCTCTCGCTTGCCGCCCTCCTGTTGGGCGAGGCGGCCGGCCAAGGCATCGCCGCGATCTGGGCGCTGGCAGCCCTCGGCGCGCTCTTCGATGCCGGCGTCTCGCGCGCGCGGCCAAAAACGCTCGACATCATCGCCCCAAGCGATGTGTTTGTCGGCGAAACCGCACGCATCGCGTTTGACCTGCCGCTGCGGGAGAGCGGCCCGGCCGCGGGCAGGGCAGCGGCGCTGACCGGCCGGCTCGCCTGGCCCGATGGGCTCGCCGGGCCAGAGGCGTTTGTCTTCGCGCCCTCGCGCGACCGGGCGCGCGCAGAGATCCAGCTTCTGGGCCAGCGCCGCGGCGTCTGGCGCTGCGACCGGCTCTGGCTCATGCGGCCCTCGCGGCTCGGCCTCTTTGAGATCATCGCCCGCATCCCCATCGCGCTGGAGCTGCGCGTGCTGCCCAACATCCGCCAGGTCCAATCGGGTCAAATCACCGCCCATGTGCTCTCAACCCTCTATGGCTCCAAGGAAAACAGCGCTCTTGGCGATGGGTCGGAGTTTCACCAGCTGCGCGAATTCAGCCCGGGCATGGATGTCAACAGCATCGACTGGAAGCGCTCGGCCAAACAGCGGCAGCTTTTGGCCAAAGAGCTGCATGCCGAGCGCAACCACCATGTCATTCTCGCGCTCGACACCGGCTATCTGATGTCGGAGGCCGTGGCCGGCCTGCCCAAGATCGACCATGCGATCACCGCCGCCCTCGCCACAGCCTGGGCCGCGGCCCTTGGCGGCGATCTTGTCGGCTGTTTTGCCTATGATGCCCGCCCGCGGCATGTCTTCAGCCCCGCGCCCGGGCGCCAGGCCTTTGCCCGGCTGCGCCGCTGGACGGCCGATCTCGCCTATGCCCACGCCGAAACCAACCACACCCTGGCGATGAGCGCGCTCAAGGCCCGCACGCCCAAGCGCAGCCTGATCGTCGTTTTCACCGATTTTGTCGACACCACCTCGGCTGAGCTTTTGGTCGAAAACCTCTCCTTGCTCACAAAGCGGCATCTGGTGATCTTCGTTGCCATCCGCGATCCGGATTTGGAGCGCCGCCTGACCGAAAGCCCCGCCGATCTCGACGCGGTGGCCGAGCTGGTCACCGCCGATCTGATGCTGCGCGAGCGGCGGCTGGTCTTTGAGCGGCTCGCCCGGCTGGGCATCATGGTGATCGATGCGCGGCCCGGCGAGCTCACCGCGCAGGTGGTCTCGCGCTATTTGGACATCAAAGCGCGGGAGCTGATATGACCGAGGAGGCCCAGATCCGCTCCGCGCGGTTTCGCGCCGAGCGCGAGGCCGATTGGCGCCGGCTGGAGGTTCTGGTCGCGCAGGTCGAGCGCCAGGGCCTGCAGCGGATGGAGTTTGCCGCCGCGCGCGACCTCGCCGCACTCTACCGCCAGGCCACCACATCGCTGGCAATCGCGCGGGAAATCTCGCTCGACCGGGCGCTGTTGGCCTATCTCGAGGCGCTCACCGCCCGCGCCTATCTCAGCGTCTATGCCCCGCAAGAGCCGTTGGGCGGGGTCTTCGCCCGGTTCTTTGCGCGCAGCGCGCCCCAGGCCATGCGCCGGGCCTGGCCGTTTTTGCTGATCGGGTTTTTGAGCATGGCGCTGGGCGGGCTTGTGGGGTTCTTGCTCTATCTCGAAAGCCCCGCCTGGTTTTATGTCTTCGTGCCCGAGGACCTGGCCGGAGGCCGCTCGCCCGCCGCAACCACCGAAGCCCTGCGCGCGGTGATCTATGACGAACGCCCAACCGCCCAGGGGCTTTCCGCCTTTGCCGCCTATCTCTTCTCGCACAACACCCGCATTGCCATCCTCATCTTCGGGCTTGGGGTGTTCTTTTGCGCCCCCGCCATCATCCTGACCTTTTACAATGGGCTTGTCCTGGGCGCCTTTCTGGGCCTGCATATCGATCGTGGCCTGGGCTGGGATTTGCTTGGCTGGCTTTCGGTGCATGGCGTCACCGAAATCTCAGCGATCTGCATCGCCTGTGGCGGCGGGGTGATGCTGGGGGCAGCCGTGCTCTTTCCCGGCCGCGCCCGCCGGGCCGATGCGCTGCAGGCCACAGGCCGCGTGGCCGTCAAGCTCGCCCTGGTCGCCGCGCTCATGCTGGTCGCCGCGGCCCTGCTGGAAGGTTTCGCGCGGCAGCTTGTGCAAAGCCTCGATGCGCGGCTCGCCCTGGGCTGGGGCGTGGGTCTGGCCTGGCTGATCTGGATCCTCGGCGCCGGGCGGGCACGGGCATGACGGGCACGGGCATGACAGGTACGGGCATGACGGGTACCAGCATGACGGGCACGGGCACGAGTACGGGCAAGACAGGCGCCGCGTCCGCGCCCTCCCCCCCAACCCTGCGATCGGTGCATCGGCTGATGAGCCCTGAGGGCGTGCCCCTGCGTCTGGAGCTTGCCAGCATCGGCGCCCGCATCGGCGCGCAAATCCTCGATCTGACGGTCACAACCCTGGCCGCCCTCGCCCTCCTCCTGCTCATCGATGCCGCCGAACTTGTCGCGCCGGACGCACAAATCGCCATTGCGTCGATGCTGTTTCTCTTCATCCGCATCCCTTACTACGTGCTGAGCGAGCTTGCCTGGAACGGCCAAACCCTCGGCAAACGGCTGATGCAGATCAAAGTCGTCGCCAGCGATGGCGGATCGCTCACCACCAACGCCTTGGTCATGCGCAACATCATGAAAGAGGGCGAGATCTTCTTTCCCGCCAGCCTGCTCATCATTCTGGGCGCCGCGGCAGCGCCCGTGGAAACGATCATCGCGTCGCTCTGGATCATCGGCACGCTTTTGGTGCCGCTCCTGAACAAACGCCGGCGGCGGCTGGGCGATCTGCTGGCGGGAACTTATGTGGTGACGCTGCCCACGCCCATCCTGCTGGCCGATCTGGCCCATCCCGAGGCGGCACCAGCTGAGAGCAGTGCCGCCTTTGCCTTCATGACCCATCATCTCGACCATTACGGGGTTTATGAGCTGCAAACGCTAGAAGGGGTGATCCGCGCACATGGCGGGCGCGGGCCGTTGCAAAAAACGGCCGAACAGCGGGCGGCCGAGGCGCAGATCGTTCAGGCCATTCGCCGCAAAATCTCCTATGCCGATCCTGTGCCCGCCGACGATCACCACCGGTTCTTGCACGATTTCTACCGCGCGCAGCGCCAGCATTTGGAGCAAAGGCAGCTTTTTGGCGATCAGCGGGCCGATAAATTTCACAGGCAAGGGCAAGATGGCGCGAAACCCTAGCCAGCAATGCTCTTCCTCGCCATCTCACCCCATGACTTGCGCGCAAGCAGTCAAAGAGGAGTTTTTCTGCCATGAGTACACAAAACCTAGGCCAAGAAGCCCCTAAATTTGGTACAGGACAGGTGATAGGCGAGAGTTTTACGCTCTTTTTTCGGAAAATTGTAAAAGTCGCCGTAATTATCGTGCCATTTTTTCTCCTTTCAACTCTGATCAACCTTCTCCTTTTTGACCCGAGAACCGCCCTTGGGCTGGAAGAAGCGCTCGACAACGCGTCCTTATACGAAGATCTCGTCACCTCAGTGATACAGCTGGCCACATACGCGCTCAGCAGCGCGCTGCTTGTCCTCTTCGTTTTCGATGCACGGGCAGGCAAAGCGCGCCCGCTCAGCGCCTATTTCATCCCGGTTCTGACCAATGCGCTTCCCCTTATTGTCCTCACCTTCGTCGCCCTCTTGGCGTTGGTGCTTGGCATGATTGAGCTGGTGCTCCCAGGGCTTTGGATTTACGCCGCCCTCTCGGTGACATTGCCGGTGGTGGTGATCGAGGGGGCGGGCTTTTCCAGCCTCAGCCGCAGCTACAGCCTCACCAAAGGGTATCGCTGGCCGATCGTTGCGGTGGTTTTCGTTCTGGGCGTTACGTCAACCGCCATCGGCTCTGGCGCCGCCTATTTGATTGCCAGGGTCGCGGACGGCACCGAGTTTTTTCTGCTCCTCTGGGGCGCCGGCATGGCCGTCTTTAACGTGCTGCAGGTCGGTCTTTCCGCCATTGGCGTTGCCCTGATCTATGCGCGCCTGCTTGAGATCAAGGAGGCCCCGCCAGCCCGGGATCTGGCGGAGGTTTTTTCGTAGCGGCGGTGTCTGGCAGAGGCGGCCCGGTCCCCGCAACGCTTGGGCTTTAACAACGCTTGGGCTTCTTTCAACGCCGGGCCTGTCGGAATGCCCGCTGTTTCGGAATGCCCGCTGTTTCGGATGTCCTGTATGTCGGACTGCCCGATGTGTCGGAGCGCCCGGCTCCTCGCGGCCGCCGGGCCAGCACCCAAGCCAGAGCGCCTGCGCTCACTGCGACAGCTTGGCCGCCACGCTCCCAGCCGCCACGCTCTCAGCTGCGTCCCCGATCCCGCTTCCGACCCCGCTTGCAAGCGCGTTTGCAATCTTAGGCCCGGCCGCACGCCTGACCGCCGCTCGCCTGACCAAATCCCAGCGGCTCTCAAACGCATCGCTGTCAAAGGCCGGTGCAAGGCCGATGGCCACGGCGCGGGTGCGGCCCTGCATCGGCACCGGCCGGCAATCGATGAGCCGGCCGACCAGATGCACCTCCAGCATGCTGCCATCGGTCAGGGCAAGCCGGCCCTTAAAGCGGTAAAGCCCGCGCGGCGGCGTGCTCAAAAGCTCCAGAAGCGCGGCGCGGTCCACCACGCCCCCCTCGGTCGACCATTGCGTGAACACCCGGCTGTGCTGAACCGGGCCATCTGCCCTCGGCCGGGCCGCATCGGGGGGGTCGAGCAGCAGATCGACCGGCGCCCGGCCATGGCGCGCATCGATCACCGGCGCGGCGCTGACCTTCGCGATGGCGCATCGTGCAGGCCCGGCATCGACCAGATCGCTTTTGGTCAGCACGATCAGATCGGCGGCCGTCAGCGCCGCGGCGACCTGCGCGCCGATCTGCGCATCGGCCAGCAAGCCCGGCAGGTTCACCGCATCGGCAAGCGTCACAATGCCGGCATAGCGCATCTCCGGCTCGGCCTGCGCGACCGCGGCGATCTTGTCGGGCAGGGCCACGCCCGAGGCCTCGATGACCAGCGCATCGGGGCGCGGCCGGCGGTCGAGCGCATCGCCAAAGGCATAGAGCAGCTCGGTGCCCATGCCGCAGCAGATGCAGCCATTGGCCAGGGTGATTGTATCCTCGTCGCGGCTTTCGATCAGATCTGCATCGATGTTGAGCGCGCCGAAATCATTGACCATGACCAGAATGCGCCGCCCATTGGCGTGGCGCAGGAGATGGTTGACCAGGCTGGTCTTGCCGGCGCCGAGATAGCCGCCAATGACCGTCACCGGCAGGGCGGGAAGCTGTGCGTCCCCGCTCATGTCAGGAAAACCCGTCCGCCCGAGACCGTGCCCAGCACCGGCACATCCTTCAGCGCCGCGGGGTCGATCGCGGTGGGATCCTCGCCCAGCACCGCAAAATCGGCACGCTTGCCGGTTTCGATGGAGCCGATCTCACCATCGAGCTTCAGCGTATAGGCAGCCCCCAGCGTGATCGCCCGCAGCGCCTCGGCCACCGTGATGCGTTGTGCAGGCCCCAAACAGCGGCCCGATCCGGTAAGACGGTTCACCGCCACCCAAGCGGTGAAGAGCGGCGCCATCTCGGTCACCGGCGCGTCGGAATGGATGGTCATCCGCACGCCCTCATCAAGCGCGCTGCGGCAGGCATCCATGCGCGCGGCGCGATCCTCGCCAATGGTCTTGGCCACATGCACATCGCCAAAATACCAGATGTGATTGGCAAAGAGATTGGCGCAGATCCCCAGCCGTGCCATGCGCCGGAACATCGCCGCATCGATCATCTGGCCATGCTGGAGCGTGTGGCGATGGTCCCAATCGCCATGCGCCTGGATCGCCCGTTCAATGGCATCGATCGCCACCTCGCTGGCCTCATCGCCATTGGTGTGGATGTGCATCTGAACATGCGCGGCATGCAGGCTGTGGATCAGCGTTTCGGCCTGCTCGGGCGCGATGACCCAGAGCCCGTTGGGCGCGCCATTGATATGCCCGGGCCAGCGCAGCCGCGCGGTATAGCCCTGGATGGAGCCGTCCAGCACCAGCTTCACCGCCCCCAGCCGCAGCATCTCGGTCGATTGGCGCGCAAGCTCGGTGGCCCGGGGAGCGACCTGGTCGGGCGGCATCAGCGCCGCACCCAGCGTGGGCACGATGCGCAGCGGAAAGGCCGGATCCCCGGTGCGCGCGAAAAGCGTGGCGAGATCGGCATCATTGAGCTCGGCATGCAGATCGGTGCAGGTCGTCACCCCCACCCGCCGCGCGATCTTGCCGTAATTGATGATCGTCTCGGGATTGGCCGAGAGGCTGCGAAAATTGACCCCGATCCGCCGCATCAGCGGGAACATGGCCGCGAGCTCCTGCAGCTCGCCATTGAGCTCCCCATCGCGGCCCTTGGCCACGCCATGAATGTTGGTCTCGCGGGTGTAGCCGGCCAGCGCCAGCGCCGCGGAATTCGCCGTCAGCAGATGAAAATTCGAGTGTTGTACAACCACCGGGCGCGCGGTCGTCACCGCATCGAGATGGGTTTTGTTCAGCCGCTCGGTGGGCAGAAAGATCGGGTCGAACCCCCAGGCATAAAGCGGCTGGTCCGGCGGCAGCGCGGCATCGGCGTCGCGCAACCGCGCGATCACCGCATCGATATTGTCAAGCCCGGGCCAGGCCTTGCCCTCGGGATCGGTGCGGCCATGATAGCCGACATAGGGA
>JBCDDO010000091.1:0-8843 GCA_039180245.1 Pseudomonadota bacterium
GGCCGAGATCTGCGCGCAGGGTGTGAGCAAGTATGGCGCATGCCTGCGACGCGATGTGGGCCCGGCATTCCCGCCCCGTGCGCCCGGACAGCGCCGGGTGCTTGTGGTCGGGCAAGTCGCCGATGATGCGTCCGTGAAGCTCGGCGCTACGGGCGATGTCCAGGACAATCGCGCGGTTCTGGCCGCCGCCCGGGCCGCCCATCCCAATGCATTTCTTGTCTACCGCCCGCATCCCGATGTGACCGCAGGGTTGCGCGCTGGCGCGATCCGCGCGGCGGATCTTGCCGATGCGGTGGTCACGCAGGGCAATCCGGCATCCCTTTTGGGCCAGGTCGATCTGGTCTGGACCCTCACCTCCCTCATGGGGTTCGAGGCGCTCATGCGGGGCCTGCCCGTCACCTGCCTGGGCGCGCCGTTTTATGCCGGCTGGGGGTTGACGCAGGACCTGGCACCAACGCCCACGCGCCGCATCGCGCGCCCGGGGCTCGATGGGTTGGTGCATGCCGCGCTCATCGCCTATCCACGCTATCGCGACCCCCTGACCGGGCGCGCCTGCCGGGCCGAGCGGATTGTCGCTCGCCTGGCTTCGGGCGATCCGCGCCTGGGCCGCCCGGCCTCGACAGGGCTGCGTCTGCTCGCCCGGCTGCAAGACCGCGCAGCGCCCTTTGCCGGGCTTTGGCGCTAAGGCTTGCGTCACCGCGCGGCCGGTCCTAGACCCGGATGGCAGACAGCGAGGGAGCCCGCAGCCCGTGCCAAGCAAAATCACCCGCATCACCGCGCGCGACATCCGCTTTCCGACCTCACGTGCGCTGGACGGCTCGGACGCGATGAACCCGGCGCCGGATTACTCGGCAACCTATGTGACGGTCGAAACCGCGGGTGGGGATGCCGGCCACGGACTGACCTTCACCATCGGCCGTGGCAATGAGGTCTGCGTCGCGGCGGTCGAGGCGCTGGCCCCGCTGTTGCGCGGCATGGCGCTGGACGACATCCAGGCCGATCTGGGCGGGTTCTGGCGGCATATGACCGGGGACAGCCAGCTGCGTTGGTTGGGGCCGGACAAGGGCGTGATGCATCTGGCCACGGCCGCGGTGGTCAATGCGGTCTGGGACATGGCCGCCAAGGCGCGCGGCCAGCCCGTTTGGCAGATGCTGTGCGAGATGAGCCCGGCCGAGATCGTGGCGCTGGTCGATTGGCGTTATCTGGCCGACGCGCTCGACCCCGGCGAGGCGCGCGAACGGCTTGAGGAAAAAGCCAGCGGCCGCGCCGCCCGCAGCGCGCAGATGGCCGCGCAGGGCTATCCGGCCTACACCACCTCCGCAGGCTGGCTGGGATATTCCGACGACAAGATCCGGGATCTTGCCGGCGCGGCCCTGGCCGATGGCTGGAGCCATTTCAAGATGAAGGTCGGGGCGGATCTGGCCGATGACATCCGCCGGGCCGGGCTGCTGCGCGAGGTGATCGGCCCCGAGCGGCATCTGATGATGGATGCCAATCAGGTCTGGGGCGTGGATCAGGCGATTGCCAACATGCGCGAGCTGGCCCGGTTCGACCCGCTTTGGATCGAGGAGCCGACCAGCCCGGACGATGTGCTCGGCCATGCCCGCATCGCTGCCGAGATCGCTCCGGTGAAGGTGGCCACGGGCGAGCATTGCCAAAACGCGGTGATCTTCAAGCAGCTTCTACAGGCCGGCGCGATCGCGTTTTGCCAGATCGACAGCTGCCGGCTGGCCGGGCCCAATGAGATTGTCGGCGTGCTGCTGATGGCCGAAAAATTCGGCATCCCGGTCTGCCCGCATGCCGGCGGGGTGGGGCTGTGCGAATATGTCCAGCACCTGTCGCTCTTCGACTATATTGCCGTTTCGGCCAGTCTGGAGAACCGCGTGCTGGAATATGTCGACCATCTTCACGAGCATTTCGTTGATCCCGTGAAGATGCGCGCCGGGCGGTACATGCCGCCGCTGGCCCCGGGCTACTCGATCGAGATGAAGCCCGCGAGCCTCGCCGCACATGAATACCCCATCGGCGCGGTCTGGACCGGTTAGCCTTCGCTTTCGAACGCCTTGAACGCATCGGCATAATCGGGATGCCAGCGCGACAGGGCCGGGCGGTTTTCGATCACATCTCCGGCCGACCAGGCCACACGTCGGCGGTCTTTTTCGGCGGGCACGTCATTGTCGGGGCAGAGGATATAGAAATCTCCCTCGGCTATCCGGGCGATGAAATGGTCGACGGCCTGCTCGCTGGTCCAGGCCGCGGGCGGTTTTTCGGGAATGAAACGCTGGATCAGCCCGGTATAGGTGAAGCCCGGCACAAAAAGATGCGCGCTGATCGGCGCCCCGGCCTCTCGCAGCTCATGGGCCAGTTGCTCGGTGACAACCCGCACCCCGGCCTTGGTGACATTGTAGCCGGGATTGCCGGGCGGGGTGGTGATGCCCTGTTTGGAGCCGGTATTGATCACCACTGCCGGGCGCGCCGCGGCCACCATTCGGGGCAGGAAGGCCTGCACACCATGGATCACGCCAAAGAGGTTGACCTCGATCATCTGGCGCCAATTGGCGGGCTCGGCCCAGGCTTTGGTCGGCAGGCCGATGCCGGCATTGTTCATCAGCACCGCAATCTCACCGGCGCTGAATGCGGTATCGGCGAGCGCGGCAACGGCCGTTTCGTCAGAAACATCGGTGGGCACCGCGCGCACGGTGCGGTCCGCACCGGCCAGCGCGGTCAGGTCGGCCTCGGCCCGATCCAGCGCCTCGCCCGGCAAATCCACAAGGATCAGTCCAAGACCCGCTTCAACAAAGCGCTGCGCGGCCACGCGGCCCACGCCCGAGGCCGCACCGGTCACCACTGCAAGCCCGCCCTGGGCCACTGCGTCCTTATACATGCGCTCCTCCTCCCATGCTGCGTCGCTGGGACACTGTATCTTTGCTGCAGACGCCCGGCACAAGCGGTGATTGAGGGAGCACTCCGGCCCGCCCGTCCGGCGCGAGACGGCGCCATGGTGCCGGAGGCTCCCGAAGCCACGCGCCGCGCAGCAGGGACTCGACAGATGCGCACGCTCATGCAAGCTCAGAACCTATGCTGAGCCTGGCCGACATCTTTGACGCACGACGCCGGATCGCCGGTCTGGCGATTGAGACACCGTTGATCCCGTCGCCGCATCTCTCGCGGGTTGCGGGGCAGGAGTTTTTGCTCAAGCTGGAGCTCGCCCAGCCGACCGGCGCGTTCAAGCTGCGCGGGGCGGCCAATGCCGTGGCATCCCTGCCGGCAACGGCGCCCGGTGTCGTCTGCGCCTCAACCGGCAATCATGGGCGTGCCCTGGCCTATGCGGCGCAAGCGCGCGGGGTTCCGGCCACGATCTGCATGTCGCGGCTGGTGCCTGCGGTCAAGCGCGACGCCATTGCCGCGCTGGGGGCCGAGATCCGCACGCTCGACACCCAGGACGACGCCGAGATCGAGGCCGCCCGCATTGCCGCAGCCGAAGGCGTTTTGGAGATCTCGGCATTCGACGATCCGCAGGTGATCGCCGGACAGGGCACAATCGGGTTGGAGCTGTTGAGCGCCAGACCGGATCTTGAGACGCTGCTGATCCCACTGTCGGGCGGCGGTCTTGCGGGCGGCATTGCGCTGGCTGCAAAAACGATCAAACCCAGCATCCGCGTCATCGGGTTGACCATGGATCGCGGGCCGGCGATGCATCTGTCCATGGCCGCCGGCCACCCGGTGCCGGTTGTCGAGCTGCCCAGCCTTGCCGATGCGCTGGGTGGCAGCATCGGCACCACCAACCGGCATTCGCTTGACCTGTGCCGGCGCTATCTCGACGACAGCATTCTGGTGACCGAGGCCGAGATCTATCATGCGCTGCAGGCGCTCTATCATGAGGACCGGCTGGTTGCCGAAGGCAGCTGCGTGGTTGGGATCGCAGCGCTTCTGGCCGGCAAGTTGCCGGCCTTGAACGGACCCGCTGCGACGATCCTCACCGGGCGCAACATCGATCCGAAGCGACATGCGGCGATCATGCGCGGCGAGACGATCCGCCTCGGCGATCTGGTTTTGGAGGGTGCGCCCTATGCAGCGTAACGAAAGCCGCAGGCGATGAACGGTCTTGCCCGTGCGTTTGCGATGACCGATGCGGTCTGGGAGCGGCACACCAACCCCTGGTCGTTTTGGACCCGGCTGCCGATCCTGCCGCTGATCGCCCTGGCGATCTGGTCGAGAAGCTGGATCGGCGCGTGGTGCCTGCTCCCGATCGCCGCCTTGCTGGTTTGGGCCTGGGTGAACCCGCGCGCCTTTCCAGCCCCGCCCAGAACCGGCTCGTGGTACGCGCGCGCTGTCACCGGCGAGCGGATCTGGCTGGACAGCAAGCGCGTCCCGATCCCCGAGCATCACGCAGCCTGGGCAGGCGGGCTGTCCCTGGCCGCCCTGGCTGGGGTGCCGCCGCTTGCCTACGGGCTGCTGCAATACGAGGCCTTTGCCGTGCTCTTGGGTCTCAGCCTGGCGATTTTGCCCAAGCTTTGGTTTCTCGACCGGATGGTCTGGCTGACCGATGACGTCGCACCGCGCCATCCCCAATACACGGCCTGGCTGCGCTGACAGTAAGACGAACCCGTGGTCCGTGCTGCCGACGCAACCGGCCGAGCGGGCCGGCTTCAGGTCAAGAAACGCTGACCCGCCCTCACGCCCTTTTTAGGGCTCAGCGCACCAGCCCAAGCCCACGCAGATAGGCAAAGCTTGCGGGGATCCGGGTGTGGTCGCGCAGTTCAAGCACCGGGCGCGGCACACCGCCCAACGCCGCGATCTCCCGAAACACCGCCGTCCAGGCAATGTTGCCCTCGCCGATCGACCAGTGGCGGTCTGCATGCCCGTCAGTGTCCTGCAAATGGACATGGGCAAGGCGCGCACCCGCCAGGCGGATGAAATAGTCGACCGGCGGCGCGCCGGTGGCATGATGCGCCCAATTCGCATGGCCGGTGTCGACCGACAGCTGCACCCCGTCGCCCAGCGCCTCGGCCAGGATGCGTCGGTCATGGGGGTTGCGATCGGCAATGTTTTCCATGACCAGTTCGACCCCGTCATCCACCGCCCGGGCCACCACCTCAGCCAGGGTCAACCGCGTGTTCTCGATGACCATTTCGCGCGCGCCCTGATAGCCGTCGAGATTGAAATCATCCCAGGTGCCGTAGGGGGAGTGGATCACCATCTGGGTTGCGCCGAGCGCGGCGCACACGTCCAGCGCCTGCATCATCCGCGTGGTCACAACCGCGCGAATGTCGGGATCCTGCGAATGGATCGTGAACCCCCAGAACGGCCCATGAATGCCAAGCCGCCCGGTATGGCCGTCAAGCTGGCGCTTGGCCTCGGCAACAGCGCCGCTCCAATCGCCGTTGAGCTGGTCATAGCCATGAAAACTCTGCAACTCGACATCCCGCGGCGCACTCAGCAACCAGTCGCGATGTTGCTCAAGCGCCTGCACGGGCAAGGCCGCGCCAATCAGGACGGGTTCGAAATCCACGATATCCCCCAACTCTGCTCCTTTGCCGTGTGTAGCGATGTCTGATGACGCAATGGCGACACTGCTGGACGTTGCGCGGCACATGGCATGCGGCCGGGTCCGCTCCGCTCACAATTCTTGCGCTGTGCCGGCCAGTGGCCCCCGGCGCCGGGCAACCCAGATCACATAGCACGCGCAGATAAAGGCCAGCACGGCACTGGCCGTCATCATCAAAAGAAGCGGCCAGGCCGACACATCCTCGCCCAGAAACATCCCCGTGGCAGCCGAGATCACCGCGCCGCCGCCCACCATCAACGTGCCTGAAAGGCCCGACGCGCTGCCCGCCAGATGCGGGCGCACCGAAACCGAACCGGCCGAGGCATTGGGCATCGTCAACCCGTTGCCCAGGCCCATGCCCATCACCGGAATGAAAAAGGCAAGTGGATGCAACGCGCCCCATGCGTTCAGCAGGCAGGCCAACAGCAGAGAGACGACGGCGACCAAGGTGCCGAGCATCATCATCCGGTCGAGGCCGAGGCGCTGCGTGTACCGCCCGGTGAGGAAGTTGCCGGCCATGAAGCCCACCGCGATGAAGCCGAAATAGAACCCGGTCGTTGCGGGATCGAGGCCGTAGACGCGCGCGCCAATATAGGGTGCGCCCCCCAGAAACGCAAAAAAACTCCCAGCGGCAAAGGCCGCGGTGAAGGCATAGCCCCAAAAGCGCCGCGATTGCGCAAGCTCGGGATACGCGCGGAACTGGTCGGTGAGCCGCGTCGACGGGGTGAGATTGGTCTCGCCCAGATCGCGCAGCGTGATCAGCAGCAAGAGGAGCCCGGCGCCCAGCATGAACACGAAGTTCGAGCGCCAGCCAAAGGCCTGTTCCAGCACCCCGCCGATCATCGGCGAGATCATCGGAACCAGCGCCATGCCCATTGTCACATAACCGATCATCGACGCTGCCTGATCGGTCGGCACCATGTCGCGCACAATCGCGCGCGACAGCACAATGCCGGTGGCGATGCCGGCCTGCGCAAAGCGCGCGGCCAGGAATGTCTCGATGGTCGGCGCAACGATGCAGGCCAGCGAGGCCAGGATGAAGAGGATGATCGCGCCCAGCACCACGGGGCGCCGTCCATAGCGGTCAGAAAGCGGGCCAAGGATGAGCTGGACCGCCGCCGTCACGGCCAGATAGCCCGACACGGCGAGCTGAACGAGCCGGTAATCGGCGCCGAAATCGGCGGCCATGCTGGGCAGCGACGGCAGGAACACATTCATGCTCATCGCCGCGACGCCGGACATCAAGACAAGCGTGATGATGTGCGGAGGCGTTGCACGGTCCAACCAGATGACGGCGCCAAGGCTGGCTTGTTGGTCGGACATCGTCCTGTGCCTCGCTGTCGGGTTTTAAGGACTAAACCTGTTGCCGCGCCGTCGCAAGGTCAACGCATAGCAGATATGCGTGGGGAACAAGTCACCGCACTCATCGCCAAAAACTCATTTTTTCAAAGGTTTGTCGGTTTTCAGATCGGCGCCGCCAGTGTTTTTCTTGGCCATAGGATACCAGCCCGCAGGGCGATGCGGCCACAAAGCCGGCTCAGAACTCAAGCGACGCCAAGCTCACGGCAGATCCTTCCACCGCCGCTGCGGGGTCGAGCAGGGCCTGTGCGCCAATCAGGTCCAGCCCATCGCGATGTCCGGCGCGCAGGCTGGCATCGATCACCGCGTGAAGTCGGCCCGCGACACTGGCCGCTGCATCGCCGGGCGCGGCCCCGCGCAACACCGCATCGAGCAGCAGAGCAGCGCAGAGATCGCCCGCGCCCTTGGGATCAGCCTCGAACCGAGGAGTAGCGGCGAGATGGGCGCTGTTCGGCGTCACCGCGAGGATGCCGATCTGACCCTCGGCCAGGCCCTCAACCAGGCTGGTGACAAAGACGCGTGGCGGGCCCAGGGTGCGGGCGGTCAGGACCGCGTCCCGCACGCTCTGCGGCCTGCTGCCGGTCAGCCAGCCGAGTTCGAACGCATTCGGGGTGGCGATCGCCACATGGGGCAAGAGCTGCGTGCGATAGGCTTCACCCACCTCCGCCGGCAGGTAAAGGCCCGGCCCCTCATCGCCCAGCACCGGGTCGCACAACACCGGAATGCCGGGCGCAAGCCTGCCGGCACTGTCTGGCGAGCCCTGCCCTACGGACGGGTCCCGTGGCGCTGTCAGCATCCGCGCCACGACGCCCACAGTCTCAGCGCTGCCCAGATAGCCCGTCAGCACGGCCGAGAGCTTGGGCAACACCCCGGCCTTGGCCACGCCGCCCAGCAGCGCGTCGATCTCCGCCGCTGGCAGTTTTTGACCTGCCACCCCGGGCGTCGCGGCATGCCCAGAGAGAAGCGTTGTGGGGATCTGGACGACCTCGCGCCCCAGCCGTTCCAACGCAAAGCTCCCCGCGCGGTGACCGACCCGGCCGGCCGCGACGAAGGATTGGACGGCAAGGACCGGCCCCGCGCAGGCCAGGGCTGTGTCAGCGGGCGACGCTTGCGAGGCGGCAGGCAGGCTCATGACCCGATGCTCTGCGTGGCGTCATGATCATAGAGCCACCGCATCGCGCGCCGAAGGGTCCAGGGCATCAGCAGATTTGCAACCGCCATCGGCCCGAATTCCGCCAACCTGCCCAGCGTCCCGCGTCGGTGAAACCGCCCGGCATTGCGCCGCGCCGCGCCCTGCACCCGGGCCGTGCGCGCCTGGCGGAGCGCGGCGTAGCGGGCGAGCCCCTCCGGCCCCGGATTGCGCGCAAGCGCTGCGGCCAGCACCCAGCCATCCTCAATGGCCATCGCCGCGCCCTGCGCCAAAAAGGGCAGCATGGGGTGGCAGGCATCGCCGATCAGCGCCACGCGCCCCTTGGTCCACACCGGCAAAGGCGGCCGGTCGCGCAGCGCCCAGATATAGGCGGTATCGACGCGCGCAAGCAGCCCGGTGACGCGCGGATGCCAGCCGGCAAAGGCTGCGCGCAGCGCATCGGGATCGCCCGGTGTGGTCCAGCCTTCCTCCTGCCAGCGGGTCCGCTCCTCGACGGCCACGATGTTGACGAGTGCCCCGCCGCGCAGGAAATACGTGACCACATGGCGTCCCGGGCCGGCCCAGATCGTGCCGTTCGGCGCAACGAGGTCCGGCGGCAGATCGGCGGCGGTGAGCGTCGCCCGCCAGGCGACCTGCCCGGTAAAACGCGGCGGGGGGGCTGCGACCACATGCGGCTGGATCACCGAGCGCAGCCCGTCGGCTCCGATCAAGAAATCGGCGCTGCGGGTCGTTGCGTCCGCCAGGGACAGGGTCACGCCCTCATCGGTTTGCGCGACCGAGGCCGCC
>JBCDDO010000092.1:0-8792 GCA_039180245.1 Pseudomonadota bacterium
GCCCGCCCGGCACATAGCAGCCCGCCGCCGCGACCGGGATCGCCTTTTGCCCCGCGATCAGCCCCGGCACCACCTCGACCTCGAAATCCTTCACCGTTTCCTTCTGGGCCTCGGCAAAGCGGCGCACATTGGCATGGCTGAACCGGATGTCGTCCTTGAGCTTTTCCGGTACCTGGGCCTCGGCCGCCGCGATCGCTTCGGCTGAGAGGAGGATCTCTCCCTCATACTTGTCGAACTTCGCGGCGTATTCGAGGGCGGCCGCGTCGCCGCGGGCTTCGATATCCTCCAGGATCCCGCGCACGATGGCCTGTGTGTCCGACGCGTCGCTCTTTGAGGTCAGCACCGCCTTTTTGAGATATTCCCTGGCCATGAGTTGGGATCCTATTTGTAGATGTCGGGCAAGAGCAGCGTCGAGACGGTCGGCAGATAAGCGATCAGCAGGGTCACGCCGAGCATGAAGATCACGAAGGGCACCGCCCAATAGGCGATCCTGAGGATCGACTCGCCCGTGAGCCCCGCAACCACGAAGAGGTTCAGCCCCAAGGGCGGGGTGATGAACCCGACCCCCAGCGCGGTGATCATCATGATACAGAACTGGATATCGTTCATTCCGATTTCCTGGGCCAGCGGGAAGAGGATCGGTGCGAGGATCACGATATTGGGCGTGGTTTCCATCACACAGCCGGCGGCAATCAGGATGAGAAGCATCATTAGGATCAGCACGAAAGGCTCGTCGCTGACCGAAGTTGCGGCAGCCACAAAGCCTTGCGGCACACCCAGAATGGCCAGCGCCTCAGCCAACGGGGCCGAGAAGGCGATGATCGGCAGGATCACACCATTGACCTTGGCCGAGCTTGCCAGCATTGCCGGGAAATCCGAAAGCCTCAGCGTGCCCAGGATGAAGCCCATCGCCATGGTCACGATGACGGCCGTCGCGCCCGCCTCGGTCGGGGTCAGCCGCCCCGAAAAGATGCCGTAAAAGATGATCCCCGGCACGATGAAGGCATACCAGCCCGAGCGGAGCGCGCGGCCCAGCTGACTTGCCCATTCGCCAAAGCTCATCTTGCCGCCGCCTTCCCAGCCGTTGAGGCGGTTCATGATGACATTGGTGGCAAGGATCGAGATGAGGATGGCCAGGCCCGGGACAACAGCGGCCAGAAACAGGGTCGAGGCCGAGATCCCCAGGACCAGCCCGATGATGATATAGGCAATCGAGGGTGGGATGAGGATGCCGGTGCAGGCCCCGGCCGCAACCAACGCGCAGGCATAGGGCCTGGGATAGCCCGATTCGACCAGCCGTTCGATGGTCATCCGCCCGACTGCGGCCGCCCCCGCCGCATCGGAACCCGAAATGGCCGCGAACATGCCGCAGACCAGCACGGTGGCCGAGCCGAAGCCGCCCTTGGCCCAGCAGGTCAGCGCCTCGGCCACATCCAGGAATTTTCGACTGAGCCCGGTTCGCACCAGCACATCGCCGGTGAGAATGAACAAAGGCACGGCGGTCAGCGCAAAGAAATCGATGCCCGAAAAGAGCTTCTCGCCCACCAGGCTGAGCGGCAATGCGCCCGACCACAGGAGCATGACGATGGCCGCGGCACCGATCGCCGCCCAGACCGGCACGGCCAGCGCGACGAGCACCACGAAGAGGATGACCGAGCCGTAGAAATCCCAGCCCAGTTCAGCGGTTTGTGTGAGTTGCCAATGCATCGCCGCGCCCCTCAGTCAAACAGCTTGTCGCCTTCGTAGACGGGGCGTCCCGCGCGAAGGTCGGCGATGTCACGAAGGATGGATTGCACAAGGCGGAGCAGCACCAGGGCAAAGCCGATGGGCACCGCCATCAGGAACCAGACCCGGCTGATGCGCAGCCCGTCGGTGACCGAACCGAAGCGGGCCGACACCTCCACAGTCTCCAAGGAATAAATGAACGCCACGATCGACACTGCGACCATCACGACATCACCAAAGAGGTAGAGCAGCGCTTTGCCGCGCCGCCCGATATAGTGCATCAGCACATCGATGCGGATATGCCCACGCTCTCGCACCGCCGCAGCAGCGCCGATCCAGGTGAGATAGATGAACGAGTAGCGGACAATCTCTTCGCCCCAGATCGAGGAATAGGCCAGCACTTCACGTCGCAAGACCTCGATGAACATCGTTGCGACCAGCATCACGTAGAAGACCAGCAACGCCCAGCGTTCGGCGTTTCGGTTCAGACTGTGCAGGAATGGCGGCATGCGCGTGCTCCCATCGGCCGGTGCAGCGCAGGCCGCCCCGGCACAATGTTGCAGGACAAAGAGGGGCCAGGGCCGGCTGCCCTGGCCAGTCAGGTCACGGCTGCGCGCTTAGGCGTCGTGAACGTAAAGACGGCCCATGGTGTTTGCCGCCTCTTCGAGCTTGGAAAAGACGTCCATCGAGCCGGCAAGTTCGACCTTGAAATCGTCCCATTCCGTGCGCTGATAGCCGCCTTCGGCCTGCCATTCGGCGAGCTGGTCGCCGCTGAGCGAGTGAAACTCGACGCCCGCCTTGCGCAGTTCGGCCATGGCATAGGACCGCGCGGCCGGCACTTTTGCGAGGTTCTGCTGCGCAGTGATCTCGCCGGCGAATTCCAGCCCTTCCTGCACATCCGAAGGCAGCGCATTGAACCATTCCAGGTTCATCGAATAGACCTGACTGTCCGGCACGGCCTGGGTGAAGGTGACATGGCTCAGGATGTCCTTGAAGCCGAACACAAAGAGCGCGCCAACCGACGGGTCGAGCGCATCGGCCACGCCCTGTTTGATCGCCGACGGGGTCTCGCCCCAGGCAACCGGGGTGGGGTTTGCGCCGACCATGCGATAATATTGCTGCAGCATCTTCGAGCCGGGCACCCGGAACTTCACACCCGACAGATCGCCCGGGGTCAGCACCTTTTCGCCGCCCTTGCGCACCGCGACGACCCGCGGGTCGATGACGATGTAAAAGAGCGACTTGAAGCCCGAGGCCTCGATCTTGGGGTGCACTTCGGACTTCCAGGCATCCGAGGTGACCAGATTGGTAAAGCGCTGGTTGGAGCCGCAGAAATAGGGCATGTTGATCAGATCGACGGCGCTTGCGAAGGGGGCGAAATTCGACAGCGAATGCTGTGCGCACTGGATCGTGCCGGTTTGCACCGCCTGGGCCAACGCGCCGCCTGCGCCCAGTTGACCGCCCGGCGCGAGCTTGACGTAGATCTTGCCGTTGGTGGAGTTCTGAATGTTCTCTTTCAGGTCCAGCTGCATGATCGGATAGCTGCGCGACGCCCCCAACACATAGGCTGTGGCCATCGTCATCACATGATCGGCAGCCTCTTCGCGCTCACGCTCTTCGCGCGCGGTCTGTGCGGCCGCCTCGCTTGACCACAGCATGCCGCCGG
Organism: Pseudomonadota bacterium; assembly: GCA_039180245.1. Lineage (GTDB taxonomy): Bacteria > Pseudomonadota > Alphaproteobacteria > Rhodobacterales > Rhodobacteraceae > J013. Next base: position 3,392 of record JBCDDO010000092.1, read on the forward strand.
CACCGGCGACAACCGCTGCGGTGAAGCTGCCGGCCCCGGCGAGCTTTAGGAAATTGCGCCGTTCTGCAACGACGCGCTCCTGTGTGTCACGATCCATGTCATCCTCCCTAGGATTCGCGTGTTTTGTCGTTCTGGGTCGCGGCGGCTTTGGCAGTCTGCTGTGCGGTCGGCTTGGCAACAGCCTCCCGTTGCAAGATCAGAACCACAAAGCACAGGGTGGCGCCTAAGAGCACCAGCATCTCGCCGACATCGTTGAGAAAGGCAGCGCCGCCAGTAGCGCCGATCAGGATGTTCGCCAGGAAAACGACGAACAGGGTCGCTGCCGCGATGAGTGCCAAGGGCGTCATGCCTCTTTTTTGAGCCGCGTTTGATCGAAGGGTAAGCTCTTAACAAGCTCGATGCAAGCGCTTACATTTGCAACTGAGACCTTGTGCGAGGCTTTTTTTGAACCGAACCAGGGTCGATCGGGTTAGAAGACGGGGTTCGCGAAGCCTGGCACTAACCGGGTTCGCAAAAACAGGGGTCTGGAACGGCAAACGGAGGCCGGCTGTGCGCATGCGCCGAAATCAAGCCAGTGATGCGGCCTCGCCGACCTTGGAAGACGTGGCGCAGCGCGCCGGCGTTTCAACCGCAACCGTGTCACGCTGTCTGAACTCGCCGGTCCAGGTGTCCGAGGCAACGCGCATGCGGGTGCTGGAGGTCGTGAGGCAGCTTGGATACGCGCCCAATTTCGGCGCCCGCGCCCTGGCGGCCAAACGCACCGACACTTTCGGCGCGATCATCCCGACCATGGAGAACGCCATCTTTGCGCGGGGTCTGGAGGCGTTTCAAAAGGAGCTGGGGCTGCACGGGATCACCATGCTGGTGGCAAGCTCCTCCTACAGCCCGGCGCTTGAGGAGGAGCAGATCCGCACCTTGGTTGCACGGGGGGCGGATGCGCTGCTTTTGATCGGCCATGATCGCACGCCAGACAGCTATGCGTTCCTGAAAACTCAACGCATTCCCCACATCGTTGCATGGGCGCATGCGCCCGAGCAGGCGCGGCTTTCCATCGGGTTCGACAACCGCCGGGCGATGCAGGGCCTGGCTGCCGAGGTCCTGTCCTTGGGCCATGTTCGGCTCGGCCTGATCACGGCCCAACGCGCGGGCAACGACCGCGCCCGGGCACGCAGCGAGGGGGTCGCCGATGCGATGCGCCTGGGCGGCCTCGATCCAGCCGAGCTGCAGCTCGTTGAGACCACCTATTCGATCGCCAATGGTGCGCAGGGGTTCAAGACGCTTATGGAGAGCGCCTCTCCACCCAGCGCGGTGTTTTGCGGAAACGATGTGCTTGCCGCAGGGGCGCTTTCCATGGCCCGCGATCTGGGCATTGATGTTCCGGGCGATGTCTCTGTGACCGGGTTTGACGATATCGAGCTTGCGGGGATCGTGACCCCGGCGCTGACCACCGTTCACGTGCCCCACAGGAAAATGGGGCGCGGTGCCGCGCAGATGCTGGTGGCGCTGCGCAATGGCCAAGATCCCGGCAGCAATGTCGAGCTGGGCGCAACCATCGCCTGGCGCGCGTCGCTGGGGCCGCCGCCGGCGGGCCCGGGCATCCGATCAGTGCGGTGAGCCCCGCTCGTCTTTTGCGCCTTGAAAAAACGCCATGACGGCGGCCTGATCCTCGCCGCCCAAACCTGCCGCGGTCAGCATGCGGTGGATTTCCGCGCAAAGCGCGGTCATCGGCATCGAAGTGCCGGTGCGCCGCGCGAGGTCGTTCACGGCATTGAGATCCTTGACCATATTGTCGATCCGACCGGTTCGCGTGCGGTCGCCCGCTGCCATGCGCGGCAGATATTCCTGCAAGAGTGCGCTGTCCGCACGGCCGCCTTTCAGCGCTTGCGGGATTTTCTGGGCATCGACCCCGGCATCGAGGGCCAGCTGCGTGGCCTCGGCCACGGCCAGGAAACCCAGCCCACACAGCACCTGATTGATCAGTTTGGTCGTCTGTCCGGCCCCTGCCGGCCCCATATGGGTGAGATTGGCCGAAAGATCGCCCAGCACGCGGCGTGCGGCCTCGACATGCGCGGCCTCGCCGCCCGCCATCAGCGTCAGCTCGCCGGTCAGCGCCTTTGGTGCGCCGCCCGACAGGGGGCTGTCGACCCAGGCAAGCCCCTTTGCGGCGGCCTGGGCGGCCAGGGCCCGCGTGGCGTCGGGGTCGATTGAGGACATGTCGATGATGAGTGTGCCGGGACGGGCGCCATCGGCAATCCCCCCCGCACCGAAGGCCGCAAGCTCGACGATCCGTGCCGAGTTCAGGCTGGTGATCACGAAATCCGCCGAACGGGCCGCGGCGGCGGCGCTGTCCGCACCTGTTGCCCCCTTAGCGGTGAGGGTGGCAACTTTGTCGGGGTCGAGATCAAAGACGGTGAGCTGGTGGCCGACCTCGACCAAACGGGTGCCGATCGCGCCGCCCATGGCGCCGGCTCCGATTAGGGCAATGCGCTCTGCCATGTGGGGTCTCCCTTACAGCGACGCGGTGATGCCGCCATCGACAAAGAGCGTGTGACCGTTCACGAAGCTCGATGCCGGCGAGGCTAGGAACACCGCCGCGCCGACCAGCTCGGCCACTTCGCCCCAGCGTCCGGCCGGGGTGCGTTTGGCCAGCCAGGCGCTGAATTCCGGATCCGCGACGAGGGCCGCGTTGAGTGGCGTGTCGAAATAGCCCGGCGCTATGGCATTGCATTGCAACCCGTGGCGCGCCCAATCGGTCGCCATGCCTTTGGTCAGGTTGGCCACAGCGCCCTTGGTGGCGGTGTAGGGCGCAATGCCGGGCCGGGCCAGCGCGGTTTGCACGCTGGCGATGTTGATGATCTTGCCGGCGCCGCGGGCGATCATGTGCCGCGCCACCGCCTGACCGACATGAAAGACGCTGGCGATGTTGGTCTGCAAGAGCGCCTCGAACCGGTCCGCCGGAAACTCTTCAAGCGGGGTGCGATGCTGCATGCCGGCATTGTTGATCAGAATGTCGATGGGGCCGGTCTCGGCCTCGAACGCATCCACGGCCGACCGCACCGCCTCATGATCGGTCGCATCGAAGCCAAGCGTCATCGCCTGCGGGATTTGCGCCGCCGCGGCCTGAAGCTTGCGCGCATCGCGGCCATTGAGAACGATCTGGGCGCCGGCTGCGGCCAGCCCGCCAGCCAGGGCAAGCCCTATCCCCTGGCTTGAGCCGGTGATCAGGGCGCGCCGCCCATGCAGCGAAAACAGCTCCGTGCTCACTCGAATCCTCCCTCGGGGTTGCCTTCAACGCTTACGTTACCGATAACATTGCCTGGCCGCCGGATACAAGCTGGGCTGCACCCGACGCAGAAAAGGCCAGGAGAGGACCGCGCCATGAAAGCCATCGTTGCCCACGGAGCCAAGGACCTTCGGATCGAAGCGCGCGACCGGCCCGAGCCCGGACCGGGTGAGGTTTTGGTCCGGCTCGCCCGTGGCGGGATCTGCGGCTCGGATTTGCATTACTACCTGCATGGCGGCTTTGGCAGCGTGCGCCTGCGCGAGCCGATGGTGCTTGGGCATGAGGTTTCGGGCCATGTCGAGGCGGGCGGGGCGGCCGCCGGGCTCGCGCCTGGTGCGCTTGTGGCGATCTCGCCCTCGCGCCCTTGCGGGATCTGCCGATACTGCCTGGAGGGGCGGCAGAACCATTGCGAGAACATGCGGTTTTACGGCTCGGCCATGCCGTTTCCCCATATTCAGGGCGCATTCCGCGAATGGCTTGTGGTCGATCCCGCGCAATGTGTGCCGGCCGACGGGCTGAGCAGCGGAGAAGCGGCCATGGCTGAGCCATTGGCCGTGGTTCTGCATGCCCAGAAAGGGGCCGGCGATTTGGCGGGCCGGCGGGTGCTGGTGACCGGTTGCGGGCCGATTGGGCTGCTGGCCGTTCTGGTTGCGCGGGCAGCAGGCGCGGTGGAGATCGTTGCCACCGACATCGCGCCCTTCACGCTGGCCATGGCCACCCGCATCGGTGCCGATCGGACGGTGAATGTGGCGGAGGCCGATCTGTCGGCCTTTACGGTGGGCAAGGGGCATTTCGATGTGATGTTCGAATGCTCTGGCGTGGCGGCCGCGCTGGCCCAGGCGGTGCCGGCGATGCGTCCGGGCGGGACCATTTTGCAGCTTGGGCTGGGCGGCGACATGACCCTGCCGGTGCAGGCGATGACGGCCAAAGAGCTGTCGCTGAAGGGGTCGTTTCGATTTCATCATGAGTTCGCGCAGGCTGTGGCGATGATGCAGGCGGGCCGCTTGGACGTCTCGGCGCTCATCACCCAGACGCTCGGGCTCGATGCGGCGTTGGAGGCCTTCGATCTGGCCTCCGATCGTGGGCGGGCGGTGAAAACGCAGATCGCCTTTTCCTAAGCCTTTCGCGCCTTTGGCGGCGGCAGGACGCCTCCGGCGGGAGTATTTGGACCAAGAAGAAAGCCAGCACGCTCCGGGGGTCAGATGTCGGCAACGATGGCGGCAAGGGCGGCGCGCGCCACCTCAAGATCCTGATCGGGACTGCCCGAGCCCACGCCGATGCCGCCCAAAAGCTGGCCCTGGAGGCGGATGGGAAGGCCGCCGCCGAGCCCGGTGACCGCGCCTTGGGTCGCGGCGGCCAAGGCCGGGCGGACAACCTCGGGGATGGTGGCACTGGGCGCGCCGATCGAGGCGGCGGTCCGGGCCTTGGCCAGCGCGGTCTTGCGGCTGAGGAATTTGGCGCCGCTCATCCGGATCTCTCCCAAAACCTCGCCGCTCGCATCGACGATGACGATGCATTGCGGCTGGGCCATCGCCTCGGCTTGGGCCACGGCGGCGGTGAGCATTGCCAGCGTGCCGGCATGGGTGAGAACGGTGCTGGGTGCGGTGACGCTCATGGCGCCACCGGCGAGACGCCGTTCACGTTGAGGAAGACCGAATAGAGCGAGGTCGTGCCGCAGATGAACAGGCGGTTGAGCTTGGGCCCGCCGAAGCAAACATTGGCCACGATCTCGGGGATGTGGATCTTGCCGATCAGCACCCCATCGATGTTCAAGCAATGCACGCCATCGGCCGCCGAGCTCCAGATCCGGCCGTCGCGATCGACGCGAAACCCGTCGAAAAGCCCGTTGCTGCAGGTGGCAAAGACCTCGCCGCCCGAGAGCGTGCCATCGGGCTCGATCTTATGGCGACGGATGTGCTGGGGGCCGTCCGCATCATGGGTGACCCCAGTGTCGGCGATGTAGAGATACCGCTCATCGGGGGAAAAACAGAGCCCGTTGGGTTTGTAGTAATCCTCGGTCACCTGGCGGAGTGTGCCGCTTGCGGGGTCGGCGCAATAGACATGGCAGGCGCCGATCTCGCTTTCCGCCCGATCGCCCTCATAATCCATCAAAATCCC
>JBCDDO010000093.1:0-8760 GCA_039180245.1 Pseudomonadota bacterium
CGGATCGGCCCGTCCGGACCCAGAGAAATCTGGCCCGACACAAAGACCAGGGTTCCGCTGATCACATAGGGCACGTAATTGGCCGCCGGCGCGGGCGCTTCGGGCAGCTTCAGCCCCAGCTCGGCGAGCTTCTCCTCAAAACCGCTCATCTCTCCTCCCCAGTTTTGTGTCCGGCGCCGTCACTCCTCGCGCAGCGCCTGGTTGAAATAGTCCATGAAGGGGCGGATGATGTAGTTCAGCGCCGTGCGCTCACCGGTCTTGATATAGGCCTCGACCGGCATGCCGGGCAAAAGCTCCCGCCCCTCAAGCCGCGCAAGCTCGCCATCATTGGGCGCGACCTGTGCGGTGAAGTAGGAGATGCCGCGCGCCTCATCCAAAAAGGCATCGGCCGAGACCTGGGTGATGGTGCCCTCAAGCTCGGGCGTGTCACGCATGTTGAACGCCGAAAAGCGCAGGGTTGCCGCCTGGCCGACATGCACCTCGTCAATGTTAATGGGTTCGACCCGCGTCGTGATCACCAAATCGCTGTCGATGGGCACAACATACATGATCGGCTCGGCCGAGCGGAGCACCGCGCGCAGCGCAAAGACGGTGTTGCCATAGATGATGCCGTTCACCGGTGACCGGACGTCGGTGCGCGAGAGCTGCTCAAGGATGGTCAATCGGCGCTCGCGCAGCTCAACCTCGCGGTATTCCAGATCGCGCAGCGTGGTGATCGCCTCACGCCGGATTTCGGTTTCGATGGCGTCGATCTCGATCTCGATCTCGGCGATGCGTCCCTTGGCCTGCGCAATCGAGGCAATGAACTCGCCGACCCGGCCTTTGAGCGAGGATGCCTCGCGTTCCAACCGGTACACTTCGGGCGCATTGCCCAGCCCGCGCTCCAACAGCCCGCGCTTGTCGACCAGCTCCTTCTCGATCAGCGCAAGCTGCTCGGACATGGCGTCGTTCTGAGCGATGATGCCGATGATCTGGTTTTCGGTCTGCTGCTGGCGTTCGCGCAGCTGGGCGGTGCGCCGCTCGCGCGATTCCCGCCCAATGCGGAACTGCCGCAACTGTCCTTCCAGCAGCGCCGCGACATCCTCACGCTCCTGCGCGAGCGCAACCAGTGCATCTCCGAAGGTGACATCGTCGAGCCGGTCGCGCTCGGCGATCAGCCTTTCTCGCCGCGCCATGATCTCATAAAGCTGCGCTTCGGCGACATTGAGGTCGGATTGGAGCCGGGTGTCGTCAAGCCGGATCAGAACGTCGCCAGCCGCAACCTTATCGCCATCCTTGACCAAGATTTCGCCAACCACCCCGCCATCGGGATGCTGGATGACCTGCCGGTTGGCCTCCACCTCGATCTGGCCCATCGCGACGACTGCGCCCGAAATGCTGGCCGTGCCGCCCCAGATGCCAAATCCGCCGACCAGAGCCACCACCGAAACGAGGCCCACCGACATCGGTGTGCGCGCGCTCCAGCGCCGGTCGGCCTCAACCGTTGCCGGATTGCCGGGCAGTGGCGCCGGGGCTGGGGCTTTGGTGCCGGGTTTGGCCGCGGGCGGCCGGGCGTCGGCCGATTTGGCTTTGCTGCGCAGCCCAAAGAGCGAGGTCGCTTCGGACGCGATTTCCGCGGCCGATTTCCGCGCCGGTGTGATCTTGCCAAGCGTCGGCACCGGACCGAGACCGGGCTTGCGGCCGGATGCTTCTTTGGTCCTGGGTTCCAGGGGAGGGCTTGGCGGCGTCTTGTCGGATTTGTCGCTCATCAGGTGACCTCACTGCCGGTGACCGGGCCTGGGGTTTTGCCGGCCGTTTGGCTTGTGGTGGGATTTTTGGTGGGGTTGGAAGGTGCGCTCGCGGTCACATTTGAAGCAGGACCCGCGGAAGAGCTTACGGCCGCGTGAGCGGTGGGGTTTGCGGCCGGGTTTGCGGTGGGGCTGGCCGCTTGGCCGCTCGGCGTGACCCTGCTGGTCGTCACCGATGTGACCGTGGTGCTGGGCGCCACCGACGTGACCGTGGTGCTGGGCGCCACCGACGTGACCGTGGTGCTGGGCGCCGTGCTCGTCGGCGCCACGCTTGCCGCGGCCGGCGCATCGTCTGCCGGCCCGGGTTGGGGTCCCGGCTGCGCATCGGCGCCGATCGTGTTGGCAACCTGGTTGAAATTGCGCAGATGCTCGCGCAGCACTTCGTCGCGCGGACCGAAGGCGCGGCGCATGCCCTGATCGAGCAAAAGCAGCGTGTCGCACATGGTAATCGCCGCCGGGCGATGGGCCATGATGATCACCGCCTTGCCGTCATCCTTCATATGCTGGATGGCCTTGTTAAGGGCGTCCGACCCCAGCGAGTCCAAATTCGAGTTCGGCTCGTCCAGCACCAGAATGACCGGCTCGCCATACATCGCCCGGGCAAGGCCGATGCGCTGCCGCTGACCGCCTGACAGGCGCCCGCCGCCAGTGGTGATGCGGGTGTCATAGCCATCGGGCAGTTTCAGGATCATCTCATGTGCGCCGGCCTTCTTGGCCGCCTCGACCACTTTGGCGGCATCGGGCTGCGGCGACAGCCGGGCGATGTTCTCGGCCACGGTCGCATCGAAGAGCGCCACCTCCTGGGGCAGATACCCCACATGGCGGCCCAGCGCTTCGTTCGAGTAATGCTCAAGTGCCGCACCGTCCAACCGCACTGTGCCGGATGCTGTGCGCCAGATGCCGGTCAGCACCCGGGCCAGGGTCGATTTGCCGGCCCCGGACACCCCGATCACCCCCATCGCCTGGCCTGGATCGACCCGAAAGCTGACCATGCGCAGCGTCGCCAGCTTCTCGCCAGGTGACACCACGGTGATCTGCTCGGCATTGAGGATCGCGCGCGGTGCCGGAAGCTGGGTGCGCACCGGCTCGACCGGCGTTTTTTCCAGCAATTCGGAGAGCTGGGTCCAGCCTTGGCGGGCGCGCTGCAAGACGGCCCATTGCGCAATGCCCTGTTCGATCGGCGCCAGCGCGCGGCCCAACAGAATCGAGCCCGCGATCATCATCCCCGGGCTGAGCTGGCCCTGCAGCACCAGATAGGCGCCCAGCCCCAGCATCAGCGACTGCATGAAGAAGCGAAAGCTCTTGGAGATGTTCGAAATCGTGCCCGACACGTCGGACGAAGCGATGGTTGCATCAAGCGACTTGTCGCGTCGCGCGCGCCAGCGCAACAGCCCCGCATCGCGCATGCCCAGGCCCTGGACGATCTCCGCCTCACGTCGCAACGATTCGGAGAAATTCTCGGCCTCGGCCGACATCTGGTTGGCCTCGACCAAGGAACGTTTCGACGAGTATTGGTTGAGCAATGTCAGCCCGACCAGAACCGCCCCGCCCAGCACCGCCGCCGTTCCCAACACCCAGTGAAACAGGAACAGGATCGCCACGAAAATCGGCGTCCAGGGCATGTCGAAAAAGGAAAACAGGGCCGGCGACGAAAAGAGCCGCTGGATCGATTCCAGATCGCGCAGCCCGCTGGCCGGGCGGGTGCGTTCATCCGGCGCAATTGATCGCCGCAGCACCGCATCGAACACCCGCTTGTCGAGCAGTGTCTGAAACTTCGCGCCGATCCGCGCCATCACCCGGGCGCGGGCATAATCCATCGCCCCGGACAGCGCGTAAAGCAAAACCACCAGCACCGAGATCGCCACCAGCGTGGCCTCGGACCGGCTTGTCAGCACCCGGTCATAGATCTGCAGCATGTAGAGCGGGCCGGTCAGCATCAGCAGGTTGACAAAGAAGCTGAAGATGGCGACGCCGATCAACAGCTTGCGGCTGCCGTTCAAGGCTTCGCGCAGTTCCGGCGCGCCGGGAGGTGTGGGAGGTTTCATCGACACATCCGATCAAGGTCTTTCGCGATCCGTCGCTCCGCCTGCTGTCCGCCCAGGCGCAGCCTATGGCGCAACAATTGGGGGTTGACTAACACAGTTTCTACGCTTCTGCGACCCGCACCCTGGGCCGTTCTGTGATCCATCGCGCGTCCTGCGCGTAACACCATTCAGGCATCGGCGCTCCGACGGTCTGTACGTCCCGGCGAGATGTGCCGGTCAGCTCGCGCGGTGCATGGCGCGCACGGTGCGCAAGCAGGACGCTTGTGAAGGAGCGTTATATGGGCGATATAAGCGGGGAAAGCCCCTTGGTGCAGGGAAATGTCGAAATTTTGACGAAACCTTGCCGGTTGCCGAGATAAGCTTCTGGGGCGCGGCGTCGGTAGGAGGGTCAGAATGCGCGGAGTGGTGAGGGCGCGGCTTGGCCGATTGGCCGCTGCGGTGGGTGTGGTGATGCTGGCGGCGTGCACACCGCCGCCCACGGATGGCGCGCTGATCGCCGATCCTTATGAGACGACAAACCGGCGTATCCATGAGCTGAACAAGGGCGTCGATGCCGGCATTCTGCGCCCGGGCGCGCGGGTCTATGAGGCGGTGACGCCGACGCTGGTGACCTTTTTGGTGCGCAACGGGCTGTCGAACCTGGAATTGCCGGTTTATGCGGCCAACCAGCTTCTTCAGGGCCGCCCGATCGACGCCCTGTCGACGGCGGGACGGTTCGGCCTGAACACGGTCTTCGGCGCCGCCGGTCTGCTCGATCCGGCCACCGAATTCGGCCTGCCGATGCGGCGCACCGATTTCGGCGAAACGCTGTTTGTGTGGGGTGTGCGCGAGGGTGCCTATATCGAACTGCCCTTCCTGGGCCCGTCGACAGAGCGGGACACGGCCGGTCTTCTGGTCGATTTTCTGATGAATCCAACGACCTATTTCACCGGATTTGTGATAGAATCGCCGGCGACCGAGGTGCTGTTGGGGCTGCGCGGCTCGGACCTTCTGGCCTTCAGAGCCGAAAATGCCGAGCTGCTGGAACAGCTCTTTTATGAATCCACAGACAGCTACACCGAAGTCAAGAATGCCTTTGTTCAGGTTCGCCGGCGTGAGCTGGGCGTGGAGACGACGCCCGAGGACGCGTTGCCGGACCTCTTTGCCGATCCGGCCGAAGAAGATGGCTGAGCCGGACGGGTACGGGAGAACTCCGTGATGAGACATGTGACGCTTACGCGCCGCAGAGCCCTTGCACTTGCCGCGGCAGCCGTCGGCACAGCCGCGCTGCCCGCCTATGCCGCCATCGGCGTTGACGGCGCCCGGGCCTTTGTCGCCGAAACGGTCGACGAGCTTTTTGCGATCGTACGCTCGGATCAGCCGGTCGATACCCAGCGCCAAGAGTTTCGCGGCTTGTTGGAGCGCCGCACCGCCATTGATGCAATTGCGCGAACCTGTCTGGGCGTCGCCTGGCGGTCGGCCGATGACGGGCAGAAGCAGGCCTATCTGGACGCCTTCAAAACCTATGTGGCGCAGAAATATGGCGGGCGTTTCGATGAGTTTCGCAACGCCAAGCTTGAGATCACAAATGCGCGCGATTTCGGCGATCGCGGGGTGATCGTTGAAAGCCGCGGCACGCTCGAAAACGGCCAGTCGGCCATTGTCGAATGGGGTGTGTCGGACCGCTCGGGCAAGGTGCTGATCTCCAACATCGTTGTTGAGGGGCTGTCGCTGGTGACCTCCGAGCGCGAGCTGGTCGGTGGTATGCTGGAGCGCGTGCAGGGCGATGTGGACCGGCTGATTACGGATCTCAAGGTCGCGTCGTGAAACGCGTCTGGCTGTGGATCGGGATTGTTGTCCTGGTTCTGGTCGCCGGCTGGTCGCTTGTTTGGGTGTTCCTGCGCGGTGAGTTGATTGCGACACTTGACGCGCAAGAGGATCAGTTTCGCGCTCAAGGCGATCTTGTCTATGAAAGCCGCACGATCGGCGGCTTTCCGTTCTCCTACCGCACCGAATATACCGGGCTACAGGCCGCCACGCCAGACGGTGTGCGGGTGGCGCTGCCTTGGCTGCAGGGCGCTGCATCGGTCTTTTCGGGCGGGGCGCTGACGATCAGCCTGCCTGATGCGATCGATCTGAGCTTTGTCAATCCGCCCCAAGGGCTGGCCCCGCAGATGCGGCTGGTGAGCACCGATCTGGGCGTTGTCATCCGGTTCCAGGGCGGTGATCTGGGATACACGCTCGCCGCGGATCGCTTGGGGCTCTTTCGGCGCGAAGACACCGAAACCCGCGAGGCGCTGGCCCAGGCCGACGAGGTGACAGGGTTTGTGCGCCGCGACCCGTCGGCCGACCGGTTGACTGGCGAGCTGAAGGCCGGCCTTGCCTCGATCAGCATCGCCCCGCAGCCGGGGGCCCTGCCCAGCCGGGCGACATTGATCGATCCGGTGCTGAACCTGTCGGCAGAGCGCGCGCCGCAGAGCAGTTTGGGCGATCTCATCTCCGGCACCCTTCCTCTGGATGCACGGCTGACCGCGGCCGAGATTGCGCTTGAGGCCCAGGCCGTCGGCACGATGCCCGGCCGGCTCAGCGCCCAGGGTGTGTTGAACGCGCTTGAGCTGGTTTTGCGCGATGGCACCGCGGCGACCACGCTTGAGCTTGCCGATCTCGCCGCGGCATTCACGCCCGAGGCTGCGGGCCAGTCGCTGCCGCCCTTCACGCTCGATGCAGCCCAGATGGGCTTTGCGCTCGACACGCCGCTTCGCGCGTCGGCCGAGCCGGTGCCGCTGGTCGTGTCGGTGCTGTTGGATGAAATGGCGGCCAATGACCTTGCCTGGGCTGCCTTCGACCCGGGTGCGGCATTGACCCGCTCGCCGCTGTCGCTCACGCTCGATCTGGGCATCGACATGCGGCTCAATGTCGATCTGCCAGTGGTCCTGCAGGGCGCCACCCCACCCGGACAGCGGGCTTTTGACATTCTGGCGTTTCGCCTCAACCAGCTCGATGCAAGCGGCCTGGGGGTTGAGATCGTGGGCAGCGGCGACGGACCGCTCGCCGGACCGCAGGCCACAACGCCTCAGACCGGGGTTGTGGAGATCACCACGCTGGGCCTGCCAGAGCTGACCGAAGCGCTGGAGGAGGCCGGGCTGATCTCGACCCAGGATCGGTTTCTGGCCCGGTCTATCCTGACCGTGCTGACCCGGCCCGATGCCGAAACCGGGCGCCTGGTGAGTGTGATCGCATCGGGCGCTGAGGGGGTGACGATCAACGGCCTGCCGGTTGCAACCCTTGTCGCCGCTCTGCCCTCTCAGCAGCCCGCCCCGCGGTCTGTTCCAAACGCCCCCTTGCCGCCGACAGCCACGCCTGCCCCGACGGTCCCGGTTGCGCCAAACCCAGCTGTGCCTGTTGTGCCGACCGCCCCGTCGACCGCCCCGCCGAACGCCCCGCTGTCGGACCCGCCGCGCGCTGCGCCACTGTCTGTTGCGCCGAGCCTGCCGCCGGATTTGCCGCCCAGCCTTCCTGAGACCTCTCAGCCGACGCAGCCATAGGCCCATTCGGGCCACGCCACGGATGCGCCGGGAGGTGAGGAAACGTCCCGGCTGCCTCGGTCGGCCCGATCACGCCTCATAGTAAAGCCCCACGCTGTGCTCGGCCTCGGCAAAAAAGAGCCAGCGCCCGGCCGCGACACCGGCCAGATGTGAGATGCAGGCAAGCCCGCCGGCCAGCTCCGCCAGACCGGTGGCCGCACCCAGCACCACAAGCCCGGCCGGGATCAGGATTGCCGCGCCCAGGGTCAGCCGGCGCAACGCGGCCGCGCGCCGGCGTCCGACGCGAAACACCATTTCGTCGAGCAGGTAGTTGCGCCCCGTATGCGGCGGTGCGAGGGGCCGCACCTGGCCGCTCAGACCCGTGGCCGCGGCTGCATCGACCCCGAGTGCGGCCAGCCCGGCATCGCCCTCTTGCCAATGGCGCCATTGCGCAAGCGCGGTGAGCGCCAGCAGCCCCAGCGCCACCCAGGCCGGGGCCAGCACCAGCGCCGGGCCAGTCAGCGCGATGAGCACGAACAAGAGCGGCGTCAGCGGCGTGTGCCAGCGCGGAACGGTTTTGAGCTGCGCATAGATCATTGCCGTGCAGAGAACCGTGACCAGCGCCAGGGCCGCAGCAAGCCAGCCCAGCCAGGGCAGGGGGCGGCCCAGATAGGTCAGCAGCGCGATGAGGAAAAACACGCCCATGGCGGCGATCGCGACCACCCCTTCGCGCGACAGCCAGGAGGAGCGCCATTGCGTCACCGCGCGCCAGGCCCGCTGCGGATTGCCCAGATGCGCAAGCGAGGCGAAAAGCCCGGCGCCCGCAGCGATCAGCGCCAGCAGCGACAAGGCCGGATCGGCGCCGCGAAGCCCCAACCAGATCATCAGCCCGAAGCCGAAGCCCGAGAGGGTGGTGAAAACGATCAGCGACGGGGCGGGGTGCATGGCTCGGATCCGCCCTAGATGCGCGCCAGGGCCCGGTCGAGCCAGCCCAGCATGCCGGTGGTTTCGGGCTCGGCCAGCTCGGCCAGATTGGCGATGAAGGGTTCGTCGCGGGGCCGCGGCGGCAGGTATTTGTTCACCGGCTGTGTGCCCATCTGGGGCATCAGATCGACCCCACCCCGGGCCGCGACCAGCTGGCTGACATCGCTGTCGGGATCGGCGAGATCGCCGAAATGGCGCGCACCGGCGGGGCAGGATTTCACGCAGGCCGGCACCCGATCGACCTCGGCCAGATCCTCGTTGTAGATCCGGTCGACGCAGAGCGTGCATTTCTTCATCACGCCTGCCGCGCGATCCATCTCGCGCGCGCCATAGGGGCAGGCCCAGGCGCAGAGCCCGCAGCCGATGCAGCTCTCCTCGGTGACCAGCACGATCCCGTCGCTGCTGCGCTTATGCGAGGCCCCGGTGGGGCAGACCGTCACG
>JBCDDO010000094.1:0-8752 GCA_039180245.1 Pseudomonadota bacterium
CGGTCTGGTTTGCAATCGAGATGCAACGCGGGCGCAGCCGTATGCATGAGGTGCCCATCGGCTTTGAGCGGATCCCCGATGGCCGGGCGGTGGTTCGGCTGATACGCCGCGTGCAGGAGGGTCAAGGGTGACGTTGGTCCTGCGCAACGCCCATCTCGTCGATCCGGCGGGGCGCGAGGGGTCGGGCGGGCTGCTCCTGCGCGACGGGGCGATCGCCGACCTCGCTTGGGGCGCCGTGCCCGACGCGCCAGAGGGCGCCGATATCCTCGATTGCAACGGACAAATGCTTGCCCCGGGCATCGTCGATCTGGGCGTGAAAATCGGCGAGCCGGGCGAGCGGCACAAGGAGAGTTTTCGCACCGGCGGGCAAGCAGCCGCGGCTGGTGGGGTCACCACCATGGTCACCCGACCCGACACCGACCCGCCCATCGACACGCCCGAAAGCCTGGAATTCGTAACCCGGCGGGCGCGTGAGACGAGCCCGGTGCGGGTGCTTCCCCTGGCGGCCCTGACCAAGGCGCGGGCCGGCGCTGAGATGACCGAGATCGGGCTTTTGCGCGATGCCGGGGCTGTCGGATTCACCGATGTCGACCGGGTGGTGCGCGACACCAAGGTTCTGGCCCGCGCACTTGCGTATTCCGGGGCGCTGGGCGCGCTCGTCATCCATCACCCGCAAGAGCCTGTGCTGAGCGGGGGCGCGGTCGCGACCTCGGGCGCGTTTGCCAGCCGTCTGGGCCTGTCTGCCGTGTCGCCGATGGCCGAACGCATGGGCGTGGCCCGCGATCTGGCCTTGGCCGAGATGACCGGCGCCCGGATGCATCTGGACAAAATCACCACAGCTGCCGCGCTGCCTTTGATCCGGCAGGCGCGCGACACAGGGGTGAACGTCACAGCCGGGGCGAACATCCACCATCTGACACTCAACGAATATGATGTCGGCGAGTACCGCACCTTCTTCAAGCTCACCCCGCCGTTGCGCGCCGAGGCTGATCGTGCCGCCCTTCTCGAGGCTGTGGCCGACGGCACCATCGACATGATCGGCTCGTTCCACACCCCGCAGGATGAGGAGAGCAAGCGGCTGCCCTTTGAGGATGCTGCACCGGGCGCTGTGGGGTTGGAGACCTTGCTGCCCGCGGCACTGCGGCTCTGGCATGCCGGGGCGGTGACGCTGCCGACGCTCTTTGCGTGCCTCTCGGCCAACCCCGCCCGGCGTCTGGGCCAGACAACCGGCCGACTTGCGGTTGGCGCGCCGGCGGATCTGGTGCTGTTTGACCCGCACAAACCCTATATGCTCGACCGCCATGCCCTGCGCTCGAAATCCAAGAACACGCCCTTCGATCTGACCCGGATGCAGGGCGTGGTGCAGCGCAGTTGGGTGGCCGGGCGGCAGGTCTATCCGGAGGGTGCGCCATGACAGCGTTTCTGCCCGATATCCTGGGCTGGGACCGGGCCTGGCCCTGGCTGCTTGGCTGTCTGATCGCCGGCTATTTTCTGGGGTCGATCCCCTTCGGCCTCATCCTCACCCGCCTGCTCGGCCTGGGCGATGTGCGCCGCATCGGGTCGGGCAATATCGGGGCGACCAATGTGCTGCGCACCGGCCATCGCGGCGCCGCGGCCGCCACGCTATTGCTCGATGGGTTGAAGGGGTTTGCTGCGGTCGCGATCACCTTTGCGCTCTACGGGCCGCTGCCGGCGCAACTTGCCGGGATCGGCGCGCTGCTGGGCCATGTCTTCCCGATCTGGCTGCGGTTTCAGGGCGGCAAGGGGGTGGCGACCTATCTGGGCGTGCTCTTCGGGCTGAGTTGGCTGGTGGGTCTGGCGGCCTGCGCCACCTGGGGCCTGGTCGCCTTGGCCGCGCGGATCTCTTCGCTTGCGGCCATCGTGACGGTGCTCACCGCGCCGATCTGGCTCTTCCTTGCTGGCGGGCGCGACGCGGTTTGGGCACTTGTGCTGCTGTCTGCGCTGGTGCTGGTGCGTCATTCGGCCAACATTGCGCGGCTTCTGGCCGGGCGCGAGCCGCGCATCGGGTCGCGTTGAGCTGAGCTTAACCTCCCATTTACCGGCCGGCCGCCAGCATTGCGCATGAATGTGCCGGATCTTGCCGTCGATGTCGGGCCTGGCCAGGGCGACATGCCAAACGCACCCTCTGGCGGTCATGGCGCTGGTGCCGGGATGCCGCTCGACCGTGCCGAGGCATTTGACTGGCTGCGCCTTGCCCGCAGCCGCAATGTCGGGCCGGGCAGCTTTCGCCGCCTGCTCAGCCGCTATGGCAGCGCCGGGGCGGCGGTGGAGGCGCTGCCGGCGCTTGCCGCCCGCGGCGGGCGGCGCGACTATGTTCCCGCCGATCCGGCCGCTGTGGCCGCGGAGCTGGAGGCCGCCGCCGCCTGCGGCGCCCGAATGCTGCGTCTGGGCTTTGACGCGTATCCCGCAGCGCTGGCCCGCATCGGGGACGCGCCGCCCCTGCTTTGGGCCTCGGGCAATCCGGCCCTTGCGACCCGCCCCTGCACGGCTCTGGTGGGCGCGCGCAACGCCTCGGCCCTGGGTCTGCGCATGGCGGGCCAATTGGCGGGCGATCTTGGCGCGGCCGGGCATGTCATTGTCTCCGGTCTGGCGCGCGGCATCGACACCGCCGCGCATCAAGCCGCGCTTGCGACCGGCACAATCGCTGTGCTCGCTGGCGGGCTCGACCAAGTCTATCCGGAGGAGAATACCGCCCTTGCCGCCCGCATCGCCGCCGAGGGGCTGCTTCTTTCCGAGGCCGCGATGGGCTCGACTGCCACCGCCCGCCATTTTCCCCGCCGCAACCGCATCGTCTCGGGCCTTTGCGCCGGGGTCGTGCTGATCGAGGCGGCGGCGCGCTCAGGGTCGCTTGTCACTGCGCGAACGGCGCTTGATCAAGGGCGCGAAGTGATGGCCGTGCCCGGCGCGCCGCTTGATGCACGCGCGGAGGGCTGCAATCAGTTGATCCGGCAAGGTGCTGCGCTGATCCGCCATGCCGAGGATGTGCAGGAGGCACTGGCCATGCCATCGGTCGACGGGTTTGCCGAGCCGGTGCTCGCCTGGCTGCCAGCGCCAGACAGTGCGCCGCCAGAGGGGTTGGTCGAGCGGTTGGTTGACCTGATCGGTCCCGCCCCGGTCGGTCTGGATGATTTGGCTCGGGCGAGCCGGGCCGAGATGCCCAGCCTCATGCAGGCCTTGACCGAACTCGACCTTGCCGGTCGGATCGAACGGCGCCCCGGCGGGCTGATCGCCCTCGTTGCCGAGCCCGGGCCTGCGCCACCCACAGTCTGAGAGAGCGATTTTCGTTCGCTTAGAAAACCGTGGCGCGCTGGGCCGCTCGGCCAGGGTCACCGGCTGAATCGGTTGCCAGTTCGGCCGACATGCCAGCGCGTCAGTCTCTCCATCGGTTGGTCATCCGTCGGGGCGCTCGCCACAGGTGCCGGGCTGGGCATGGCCCAGACCGGGCGCGCGAGCGGGGCTCGATGCCCGGCTCGTGCGCACCCCTCTGGTACAGAATCATCCGCCCGGGCGCAGTTCGGCCAGGATCCCCGGCAGCCTTGCGCGCACCTCCGATTGGGACATGCCCGGGCTGAGTGCGGGATGATAGAGAACCCGCAACAGATATTCGTCATGCTCCGTCAGCAGTGCAAATTCTTCATCATCGTTGAAAATCGACGGGCGCACCCGCATGTCGTCATTGCCGAGCCCGAACGCCTGGCTGATCTCCTCATGCAGGCAGGAAAGCCGCATCAGACCCCGTGTTTCGGACTTGATCACCGCCACCGCGAACACGATCCGGCCGGGATGGTCCGGGTCGCGGAACGTGTTGACATAGCAGATTTCCTGCGGCGTGCTGTCGCGCAGGCTGGCGATGAAGGCCGGGTCTGCCTGTGGATTGGCGATGCGGATGTCTTGTGCGATTTCGGCGCGCTCCGCACGGTCGGCGAAGATCAGCACAAAATTCGCGTTCGGTGCCGGGGTCTTCTCTGTAACCATGCTGATGCCGAGCCCGGTCAAAGAGGACAGGCGCGTCGACAGCGTGCTGACATCCCTCCGGTCCTGCCGGCGCTGAGACGCGGTGACCGAATTGCCAAAGATGAAGCGGATCCGCACCGGATCGGTCCATTTCGACAGGACCGACGGGGTGCGCCGCCGCACAAACCGGTCCTCAGCCCGGTCATACTCGGAGTAAAGCGCAATCCGCTCAAAGTTCTGCGCCAGATCGGCATTGCTGAACCGCGCATCCTGCGGAGCGCGGTCGGTGCGCATGAACCCGGCGGCGCGCAGATCGGTCTCCAGCCGCGCATAATACGCCGCCTCATTGGGTCCGCAGCTGGCCAGCACCGTCAGCGCGCCGAGCGCCGCCAAACCGCCCAGGCGCCGGCTGTCACCCCAGGTCCGGCATGGCTGGGCGTCAGCCCGCATTGCCGGTGCCGCTGCGGTTGCCAGGTGCCACTGGTGCACGCGGTGCGGCGGCGTTGATCGGGGCCGCACCCGCCGGCCGTTGCGCGGAAGCGGGCGGCACGACAACCTTTCCCTGCCGCCGCAGATCGTCCAGCACATCCGAGAGCAGGGGCTCGGCTTCCTCGCGCCGCATTCCAGGACGCAGGATCGGGTGGTAGAGCATCTGCAGCAGGGCCGCGTCATGATCGGTCAGCAGCGCGAATTCCTGATCGTCATTGAAGAGCGACGGCCGCACTTCGGGGTGATCATTGGTCAGCCCGAAGGATTGCGAGATCTCTTCCTCGATGCAGGTTTGGCGCAGGCGCCCCACCGTCTCGTCCTTGATCAGCACCGCCGCAAACCCGATCTCGGCCTCTTCGCTGGTCGTGATCGTCCCACGGCAGGGATGCGCGTCGTCCGACTGGCCGATGAAATCGGACAGAAACTCGGCCCCGCGCCCGTCCAGACGCCCAAACATCCGCGTCAGTTCGCTTCGGTCGCGGCGGTCGAGGATGAAGATGAGAAAATTCATCCCCTGCCGCCCCTCGCGCACCTCGATGCCCGACAGGGTCTCCATGCGCGCCATAAACTCGCGAATCGCGATCCGGTCCTGTTGGGTGACGCCCTGGCCTTCGACCTGATAGATCACCGGGCCCGACCAGCGGCGCAACGGCACCTCCCGCGCCTCCTGCTCCAACATCGCCTCAACGCCGAAGGCAATGTGTTGAAAATTGCGGATCAGATCGCGGTCGGAATAGGGCGCGTCCGGGGGTGTGCGTTCCATCCGGTGCAGCCCCTCTGCGACAGCAAAGCGTTCATAGGCGGCCCAATCCACCGGAGGGGTGCATCCCGCTGCAAACAAGACGGCGCCAAGAACCGGCCATAGGATGCGGCGGCGTTGCGTCATGGGTGGCGGCTCCTGTCACTCGTTCTGCCCAAAACATCGCGGGCACCGGCCTAGCAAGATAGCGTTGCCGCGACGTTCCTAAACACCCGCGCCGTCACAACTTTGCGCGATTTTCGCACATTGATTGCACCATCCACCGGATCAGGCCCGCGCCGAGCGGCCGCGATTGGCCGGTGCTAGCGCTGTACTGGCGGGGCAGTGTCGCGTTGCTTTACATCGGCCAGCACCGCGGGCAGCAGCGGGCGTGCCTCGTCAGCGCTCATGCCCGGCTGCAAAAGCGGATGGTAGAGCATCTGCAGCAGCAGTTCATCATGACGGGTCATGAAGGCGAACTCCTCGTCATCGTTGAACATCGACGGGCGCACGCCGGGATCGTCATTTGTCAGACCCAGAGCCTGCACGATTTCCTCCTCGATGCAGGAGGCACGCAGCCGCCCCGAGGTTTCGTCATTGATCACGATCAGAACCGAGGAGATCTCAAAGGGCGTCTCGCCGCCGAGATGGCCGTGGCAGGGGCTCACACGATGCGGCACCTGCATGGCGCTGGCCAGCGTCTCGGCACCCTCGATGGTGTAGCTTCGCGCCAGATCCGACCGCTCTTCGCTGTCGAGAAACAAGACCAGGAAACTGAAATCCGCCTCATCCTCGACAATCGTCATGCCGGTGAGGTCACCGATGCGGGCCATCAGCTCGCTCACCCGGCGCGCATCGGTTCGCGTGGCATTGGCCATTGTGTAGCGAAGCGGCCCGGTCCAGCGTCGCAGCGGGCGTTCCTCCGCAGGCTGGTCCTGAAACGCCTCCACCGCAAAAGCGATGCGCTCAAAATTCTGCATCAGGTCCTGATCGGTGAAAGGCGCGTCGGATGGCGCCCGCTCGGTGCGCAAAAGGCCCGAGGCAATCAAGCCCTCTGTGTAGCGGTCATATTCGGCTGCAATCGTGGTGCTGCGCGGGGTGAAGGCCACGCCGCACGCACCCAGCAGGACCGGCGCTGCCAGCAGCGCGCCCCGCATGGCCCGGTTGGGTCTCAAACCGACCCCGCCCCGGTGCGCAGTGTCGGCAAGGGATCGCGATAGCCCAAATCGGCCAGCACGCGTGGCAAAAGCGGTCGGGCCGTCTCGGCGGTCATGCCGGGGCGCAACAGCGGGTGGTAAAGCATCCGAACCAACTCCGCATCATGATCGGTCAAAAGCGCGAATCTG
This sequence comes from Pseudomonadota bacterium, assembly GCA_039180245.1. Taxonomy (GTDB): domain Bacteria; phylum Pseudomonadota; class Alphaproteobacteria; order Rhodobacterales; family Rhodobacteraceae; genus J013. Next base: position 6,550 of record JBCDDO010000094.1, read on the forward strand.
TTGAGATCATTAAAGATCGAGGGCTCCACTGTCGGGTCATCATTGATCAGGCCGAAGCCCTGGGCGATCTCTTCCTCAATACAGGCCCGTCGCAAACGGTCAACGGTTTCGGCCTTGATCAGCACAGCCACAAACTCGATCGTGTCGCCATCGCCGCGCTGCCCGGTGCCGCGGCATGGGTTTTCCCAATCCGATCCGCGATCGAGAAAATCGGCAAGCTCGGCCCCGCGCGGCGTGCGCAGCGCCTCCTGACGGCGTGCGGCGATGCGACGCTCGACCGCGTCGAGAAAGTAGATCTCGAAATTGGCCGGCTCGCCGGGGCGAATGTCGCGCCCGCTGAGCCTGGCCATCCGTTCCATGAACGCATCCACCTCGGCGCGATCCTGCGCCGTGGCGCTGCCTCCGATCACGCGATAGCGGATGGGTTTTTCCCAACGCCAAAGCGGGATGGGTCCAGCGCGTTGGCCGCGCACCGTTTCCTGGCGCAGGGCGATCTTGATAAAGTTGCGCGCAAGATCGCGCCCGTCGAAGGGCACATCCCGTGCATCGCGGTCGAGCCGAAGCCGCCCTTCCGCAATGCTGCGCGTGACATAATTGGCATATCCGCTGCGATCGTCGGCCGGCAGGCCCGGCGCGGGGCTGTTGGGCGGCGCGGTGCAGGCGGCGAGAATGCCGAGCGCGCCGACCGCGCCTGCCCATCGCATGCAGCGCATCTCCAACCGCTCAGCCAATCGCCGGATCAGACGCTCGTTCCCACCGTGTCGCCGATGCCGTCGGCCCGCGACTTCGCAGCCGAGAGGGTCTTCTTGAGCTCGGCCTCCATCTGCTGAAGGTCGGTTTCGGCCGACACGCGCTTGGCCTTGCCCTCATCGGCAATGCGCAGGCTGTCTTCAATGGTTGCGATCAGCGCGGCATTGGCCTTCTTGATCGCCTCGACATCGAACACACCGCGCTCGACCTGGGTGCGGATCTCGGCATTGGCCTGGCGAAGGTTCTCGGCATTCGAAGTGAGCAGCTCGTTGGTCAGATCGTTGGCCTCGCCCAACGCCTTGGCCGCCTCGCGCGAGCGGTGGATGGTCACCGCCTGGGCCAGCTGGTTTTTCCAGAGCGGCACGGTGTTCACCAGGGTCGAATCGATCTTGGTGACAAGGGATTTGTCGTTCTCCTGCACCAGCCTGATCGAGGGGAGCGACTGCATCGTGACCTGCCGCGTGAGTTTGAGGTCATGCACGCGCCGCTCCAAATCGTCGCGGGCCGAGCGGGTGTCGCGCAGCTCCTGCGCTTTCAGCACGCCCTCATTTTCGGGCGCAGCCTGAACTTCGGCCTCCTTGGCCGGGATCGTGACCTCGTCGAGCTCTTTGATCTTGGCCTCGCCGGCTGCGATATAGAGCGCAAGCTGGTGGTAGAAATTCAGGCTCTCCTCATAGAGCCGGTCGAGATTCTCGATGTCGATCAGAAGCTTGTGCTCGTGATGCTCCAGTTCATCGGTGATCTTGTCGATCTGGCCCTGCACCGTCTCATACTTGGCGTAGAACATCGCAATCGGCTTTGTGCGCTGGAAAAGACGCTCAAACCAGCTTTGCTTGCGGTTGGGGTCGAGCTCGTCCATGTCGAACCCGCGCAGCGTGGTGACCATCTCGCGCAGCGACGATCCGGCAGGCCCAGTGTCCTTGTTGCGCACGCCCGACAGCATCTGGTCGGAGATGGTGGTGAGCTTTTCCTGCGCGGCCGATCCGAAGCGGATGATCGATTGCGTGTCGCCCATGTCGAGCTCTTTGAGCCGGACATCGATCTCGGCGCGCTCTGCGGGCGGTGCGGTGTCGATGGTGATCAGCGCCTGCTCGGGATCGGCAAGCTGCACGGCGGCGACTTGGGCAAGCTTTTCCGGCGAGGTCCGTTCCTGGGTTGCCATTTGTCTCTCCTGTCGGGGTGGCGGCCGGTTCAGGCCAGGCCTTCCTGTTTGAGCCGCTTGCGCAGCACCTCGATCTCCACATCCAAGGCGGACCGGTTGTCGTCCAGCAACCCGGCGCGATGGGTCTCGAAACTCCTCTCAAGATCCTTCAACAGCGCCTCATACTCGGTGCGCGCCGCCTCATCGCGGGTTTTTGCATAAACCTCGGCAAACTTCACCGTCGCGTCGCGCGCGCCGGTCAGATAGACGCCAAGGAACTTCCGCGCGCGGCTCAGATCGCGCGGATCTTCC
>JBCDDO010000095.1:0-8712 GCA_039180245.1 Pseudomonadota bacterium
CCAGATCTCCGAAATCATCGGCCGACCGGCGGCGTTTTACGGTGGATTGCGAGGCACGGCACTGAAGACGCGGGTCGATGAGCTTTTGGATCTGATCGAGCTGGAACCCTCGCAGTTTTACCACCGCTACCCGCCAGAGCTGTCGGGCGGCCAGAAGCAGCGCGTCGGCATCGCCCGGGCGCTGGCGGCCGAGCCGAGCTTCATCATTTGCGATGAGGTGACCAGCGCGCTGGACCAGCTTGTGGCGGAGGGCATCTTGAAGCTGCTCGACCGTCTTCAGACCGAGCTGAACCTGGCCTATATGTTCATCACCCATGATCTGGCGACGGTCCGCTCGATCGCCGATGAGGTGGTCGTGATGCAAAAGGGCAAGGTGGTCGAGCAGGGTCCGAAGACCGAGATGTTCACGCCGCCGCACCATCCCTACACAGATCTGCTGCTGAGCTCTGTGCCGGAGATGGATCCGAACTGGCTGACCCAGCTTTTGAAGGAACGCGGTGTGGAGAATCTGGGAGAATCCGCCAAGGTTTGATCGGGCGGCCGGCGACAGACGACCTTGTTGGCTCGGCCGGTGTGGCATCGCGATCTGCGCCGGCAGGGCCGGCAGGGCGTTCAACGAGCGTAATTGGCCTGCTGTCAGGGCCGATGAGCGTGGCGCGTGGCGCGCTCAGCGGGGCGCGACGGCGAGTGGAAACCTGCGCACTTCGCCCGCGGCCTTGAACACCGCCGCCTGCGCATGGCGCATTTGGGCGGCGATCTCGCCGACGCGGCGTTGCATGTAAGAGGCCAGCGACAGCACATCGACCTGTCCGGCAATGGCGGCCTTGCCATCCAACGCCTCCAGCATCGCCGCGGCGAACACCCCGTTTTGGGTGCCGCGGGCATGGTCGAGGGCCTCTTCGGTCGCAGCGGTTGAGGTGATCACGTAGCGCCCGGTCTGATGCGACAGCAGGTCGGGGCCGGTCACGTCGAACCCGCCCGCATAGCAGGTGTCCAGTATCACCAGCAGGTTCTTGGCGCGAATGTCGCCCAGCGCTTTGGCCAGGCTGGCCGCCGTCAGCCCATGCGCGCGCACGATGCTGGGCGCCGCGCCGGGGACATCGTGGCTGGCAAATACATAGCCCCCATCATCGGCGACGCCATGCCCGGCGAAATAGACCACAACCGCATCGTTCTGATCGGCGCTCCGCGCGATCTGCTGCAGTGCCGCAAGGATATCGGACCGTGTCGCTTCGGCATCGCGCAGCAGCACCGGTTCTGGGACCTTGTCATAGGCCTCGGCCGCACTCAGCCTGATCCGGTCGATCACCGATGCCGCATCGCGTCCGGCATAGACCAGATCGCGCAAGCCGGTGTCGTAATTGTCGATCCCGATGCCCAGAAGGTAAAGAACCGAGGGGTTCGACGCCTCGGCGGCGCGCCCGCTGCGCATGTAAATGGGCGCGCTTTCGCGGTACACGCCAGCACCGTTATAGGCGCGAAAGGTCAGCCCATTGGCCCCGGCATCCACCGGCAGATCGACGCGAAGCTGTACCGGCGCGTTGCGGGCTGCGGATTTTTGCGCCTCGGTGAGCTCAAAGACCCCGACAAGCCGGCCGTTCAGAATGGCCTCGATCCGGTCGAGGCCGCCAGTGCTGGCCGCAAGCTCAAGCGTGACCGACAGGGCATCATGGTCTTGGGGCACTTCTACGCCGCGCAGGTCGGCTGCATCGCCGGTCAATCCCAAGGCCGTCACGTCCACTTCCTGGCAGGCGGGCTCGACGGCCGACCGGTCCGGGGCAGGTGCCGCGATGGCCTCATCCTCCTCCAAAGACCGGGTCGTCCAGGCCGTGTCGCCGCGTGGCTGGCTGCAGAACCGAAGCGGCGTGATGCGCGGCAGGTCGAGAAGGGCGGCAAAGCCAGCGCCCTGAGGTCCCGTACTGGCCGAGCTGGTCTGGCTGAGCGCATTGGCAACCGACTGGGGCGCATAGGTCACGGCATAGAAGGCAGCAAGCGGCACCCAGCTGCCGTGAAAGGGCTGCCGCGGGCCGTTCAGGTGAAAGCCGGCAAGGTCGGCGCCGCCAATGTCGGAATGGGCAAAGCGGCCATCGGGTCGCCAGGCGAGCCAGCGCTGGCCATCTGGGTGCAGGAACACCGCCGCAATTTCGGTGAGCCCGTCTGCGCCGCGCCGGTACCAGCGCAACGTGCCGTCCCCCAGCACGGCGGCGATGATCGACCCATCCGGCGTTGAGACGACGCCCCAGACCGGGGCGCGGGTGCGCAGCGCTGCGGCCTCGAACCCGTCGCGCCGCACCAGATAGAGGTGAAAATCCGCGCCAACCACAGCCGGCAGGTCGGATGGCGGCACATCCACCGCAAGGCTGCGTTCGTTCTGCCGCAACAGGCTCTGACCATCACGGCCGACCAAAGCATGGCCGGCAAGACGCGGTGAGGTCTCGCCGCGCCAGTTTTGAAACGTGATCGCCCCGTCGCGGGGGCGCGCCGACCGGCTGCCCGGCGGAAGCTCTGCCATGGCCGCGATCGGTCGCAACGCGGTCAGATCGAACCCCACGCGCTGGCCGCTGCGGGTATGGGCGGTCACCTGCGTGCCATCTGCGCTGATCTGCATGGCCGCGTCGCGGGGCGCACGAAAGTCCAGCGTCTGAGCGGGTCGAAGATAGGCGGTTTCGGCCGACACAAGCGGCGCGCCCTGCACAGTTACCCGGCCCAGCAAGGGCCTGCCGGTGCCCAGAAGTACCGAGCCAGGGCCCGCCGCGTGCAGCGCGGTGATGCTGTCAGTGCCGGTGACAACCCGCATTGGCGCGGCATCGTTCGGAGGCCAGAGCAAGAGTGTCACGCTGTCTTGCCGATCCTTTGCGGTGCCACCTGCGGCAAGCCACACCCCCCCGTCGGCATCGGTGAGCCAGCCGACCACTGCAAGATTGCCGCGCAAAGCGGCCGGTGCGGACAGTTGCGCGAGCGGCGCAAGGCTTTCGGCCGACAGGATCTCAACCTCGGCACTGTCCAAAAAGCCCACGGCCAGACGCGCGCCATCGGGCGACACCGCGATCCGATGCGGGTCGCGCCCCGCGGCCAATTTGCGGTCGTGCAACAACACAAGCCCGCGCGCGGGATCGACATCGTAAAGCCGTATCCGCCCGGTGCTGGTGATCGCGGCGAGCCGGTCGTTTTGGGTGAATTCGGCCCACAGCACCGCCTCGCCCGGAACCCGGTCATAAAGTGTGACCGGCGGATCGCCCAGCGTGCGGGCATCGAGCACCAAAAGGCCATCCTCGCCCAAGGCGATGGCCAGGTGGTCGAGCCCGGGAGACAGGTCCATCGCCCGCGGCTGCGCAGAGCTGAGTTGGCCCAAGCGATTGCCGAGCTGCCGGCGGGCCGGAATGGTGCCGTCGACCGGCTTTACAACGTAGATTGAGTGATCGTGCACGGTTCCGTTGAGATCGAAGCTGCGGGCAGCCACGAACAGGAACTCGCCCGACGGGGTGGCGGCCAGGGACAGCGGTTCGCCGATCTCGCCCGGACCGAGCGGCAGGCGCAGCGTGCGCAAAAGCCGGCCATCGGCTGCGGCCCATACCCGGATCGACCGATCAGGCGAGATGGTAAAAAACCGGCGTCCTGCCGCATCGGCGACCAGATCGCGAATGCGCGCTGTGTGGGTGCCCGTCTCAAGCTCCAAAAACGGCGTTTGCACCGGGTCTGCACCGTCGGCCACCTGCGCCAGGCCCGGCTGTGTGAGCGCTATCGCCGCCGCAATCAGGCTGATCCAGCCGGCAAGCGGTCGCAAAACATCCCGAAGGCACTGGGCCAGCCGGGCGTGCGCCGCGCGGCGTGCCCGGTTCGACCGGCTCAGCGCATCACGCATAACGGATGCGCAAAAGCCTGCGCAGCAGATCGCCCAGCGAGAACGTGCCCTCGACCCGCGCATCGGCCTGGGCCACCTTCCGCTCGCTTTCCACCAACTCGCTCTGATTGGTCTGCAGGCTCGCCTCCGCCTCGGCAAGATCGGATTGTGAAACCCCCGCCTCGCGCGCATCGGCCCGGGATTTGTCGATGCTGCGCTTGTAGCCTTTGTTGCGCTTGTCGATTTCCGAATTGGTCTCACGCGCGGTTTCGATGTCGCGCTCCTGCGCGTCGCGCAGCACGGCAAGCCGGGCATTGGCTTCCTCGCGCTCGATCTGGTTGCTCTGCTCTGCACGGCGGATTTCTTGAGCGCGGCGCTCGCGACAAGCGGTGACGGCATCAAAGCTGGCCTGGTAGTTGGCGATGCGCAGCTGATCCTGCTTGATCGTGCCGGTCAGCTCGCCCACCGCCTGGCGGATTTCGCTGGATGACAGCACCCCGCCGGTCAAACGACGGGTGATGTCGGTGATGGTGTCGCCGAAGATGCGCAAAACTGGTGCCATGATCGCCTCGGTGGCCTGCGCTGCGATCGCGTTGCGTTGATAGTTCTGCTCCTCAGCCATGCAGCTGGTCTCGCTGTAGCTCGAGGTCGGCGCAACAACGCGGCTGGGGCTCGGCGGTGTGTCACAGGCGGCCAGAACGGTGCCTGCGGTCAGGAGCGCTGCGACGGGTCCGGAGAAACGGGTCTTCACAATGCAGTTTCCTTTTCATGCGGCCTTGAGCCAGATTTCATGCGGCCTTGAGCCAGAACAGAGCAATGCATCTGGCGACGGGGCGGTCAATTGGTACTCACCTTAAAGGACACAGCTTCGCTGCCACGATTGATCAGCTCAATGACAAAAACGCCTGTCACACGCGGCGTCCAGGCGCAATATTCGGCATCCTTGGGTTCCTCAGAGCGGCAGACTTCATAGCCGTTTTCGTCGCGCACAATCAGGTCGAGATCCGAACGACCATCGCCGGTGACATGAATTTCGGCCAGTTCCTGTCCGCGGAAGACCAGCGATTGCGGATCGGCCAGCCGCACGGTCTCGTGCGCCGGGGCGGTGCCGGTCAGAACTGCAGGGGTCAGCGCGACCGTGCCGCGCGGGGCGATGGTCAAGGTCTCATCGATCAAGGCGGCAAACCCGACATCGCCGTGGGCGAGATCGCGGGCCACGGCAGTGAAGAGTGCGCGGTCCGAGGCCGGTGCCACCGGCGCTGCCAGACGCAGGGCTGCCAGCGACAGCAGCGGGTCGCCTGCGTCCTTGGCCCGAAGGCGAAGTGCCGTGGCCAGGGCCAGGCGGCCAAGTGCTGTGGCGGCCTGCGGCACGGCGGTTGCGTCCTGCAGGGCATTGGCTGCGCCCGATGGGCTGGCAGGCACGGTCTGTGCCATGCCGGCGCCCGGCAGGGCCACCAGGAGCAAGAGGCCGAACTGGAGAGAGAAGCTGCGCAGCATGTCAGATCTCAAGATCCGGTCATGTTGTGATGTGGCGGGCCGGATCGGCCCGGCGGGGCACGGCGACAGGAGGACGACAGGAGACGACCACCGCGCCCCGCCGCACCTCACCTCACCACAAGACGGTAGGTGTTCGTGTGCCGCGTCAGGTTCTTGACATAGACGCGGAAATAGCCCTGCCAGCGGGGCCGGACCGTGCAGCGTTCACGATCGCCGTAGCGCCGTGACTGGCAAATCAGATTGCCGTTCTCGTCATGCACGAAGAGATCGAGATTGCCGTCATTGCCGCCATCAAGCGTGATCGTGGTGCGCTCGCGCGCGCGCAGTTCGATGTCATAATAATGCTGCGTGCGTGGTGGCAGTCGTTTGGTGCCCGACAGGGTGCCGCGCACCGGCGCGCGGCTGGCGATGGTGCCGATCTCGTCGATCATGGCAAGCAATGCGGGGGCGTCGGCGGCAAGATCGCGGGCCGCGGCGAGCATTTCGGCGGTGCCGGGAGGGGCCGCATCCTCCTCCGTGGCCTCAGCCACCGCTTCGGCCTCTTCGACCGGCTCGGCACCGGGTTCGGCCGTCAGCTCGTCGAGTTCAACCGATGCGCTGAGCTTGGCCGCCGCGATCACCAGGATCGGGTCATTGGCCATCAGGCCGGCCTCGTAGAGGCTCGCGGCCATGGCCAGCGTTTCGGCGCCGGTCAGCGCGTCGGCGGCTTCTGCTTCCTTGGGGTCGTGATTGACCTCGGCCAAAGCCGGTGCGAGCGGCGAAATCGCAAGCAACGCACTTGCGGCAATTGAGGCTGTCAAGAGCCGTGAAAGTGATGACATGTCCAAACTCCCTCACCGCATCCCTGCGCGGTGTTCCTAGCGATGGCGCAAAGCTACCATGAATGCCGCCCACGCAAAGTTGCAACCTGTGTAATCTGCGCCCCCCGAAGCGCCGAGGCGACGAGGCGACAAGGTGGCGGGGCCGCTAGGCACGCCCAGGCGCCTGTGGCCCGGGTGGCGCCGAGGCAATCAGCCGTGCGCGCAGGCCGCGCGACGCCGCGGCACCCCCGGGGTGTGCCTCGGGCTCGGTCGGCCCAAGTTCAAGCGCCATTCCATGCGCCTGGGCAATGGCGGCCACAAAGGCCAGCCCCATGCCATGCCCGTCCAAATGCCGATGCTCAGCGCGGCGGTAGAGACGCTGGGTGACCCGCGGAAGCTCGGCCTCGGGAATGCCCGGGCCGCGATCGGCGACCTCTACAAAGGGGCGGCCGTCGACGCGCCCGGTCGTCAGCCGAATCTCACCAGGCTCGGTCTGATAGCGCAGGGCGTTCGACAGCAGATTGCCCACCGCCTGGCGCAACAGGATGGGGGCGCCGCGCATTGGGGCGGGCGCAAGCGTCTCGGCGATGTCATGCTCGAGCGTTTCGGCCCAGGGGCGGTACATCTCGGCGGTGTCGGCCGCCAGCTCGGCCAGATCCACCTCCGCCTCGGCACGCCGCCCGCCGGCCTCGATGCGCGACACCTCCAAGACCGCATCGAACATCCCGCGCATCCGGTCGAGATCGGCATGCAGCCCGGCCAGCGTTTCGGGCGAGGGTGGGTCGGCCCCGGGCCGGCCCAGCCGCTCCAGCTCGCTCAACACCGGGGTGAGCGGTGTGCGCATGTCATGGGCGATCTGTTCGGCCGCGGTCCGGTTGAGCTGTGCAAGCTCGGCGATCCGGTCCAGCATGCCGTTGATCGCATGCGCCAGCCGGTCGAACTCATCGCCATGCCGGCCGATCGGAAGCCGGCCGCCCAGGCCACGCTCCTCGATCCCGGTGCAAAAGCGGTTGATCGCGGTGAGCCGGCGCAGCAACCCGCGGGCAACCAGCATGCCGCCGAGCGCGCCGAAGGCGATGGCCACGCCCGACAGCACCAAGAGCGTCGTGGCCAGGCGCGCGCGGAAGGCGGACCATCGCGCAAAATCCCGCCCGACCACGAGGCGCATGCCGCTGGGATGCGCCACCCCGCGCAGGTAGAGCAGCCGGCCGTCCTGATCGATCAGCCGCGGCGTGGCGGGCGGGTCTGGCGCCACTGCGCGCGCTTTGGCGGGTGGCGGCGGCAGGGCGTTGGGCCAGCCCTCGATATTGCCGTAATGCCTGCGGGTGACGACCAGGTTTGCCGCCTCCAGCGGGTTGCCGCCATCGGCGGTCTGGACCAGCAGGATGGTGCCGCCGCCCTCGCGCGCCTCGGATTGCAGGCGCAGATCGACCACCCGCAACAGCTCGTCGCGGCCCTTGATCTGAACAAGCTGGGCAATGTCGCCGGCGATCTGGTCGGCAAGCAGCGCCTCGATCTGGCGGCTCATCAACAGATAAACCAACCCGAGCGTGGCGATTACGCCCAGCGCATAGACCAGGCTCACCGTCAAAACCATGCGCGCGAAGGCCGAGGCACGCCCCGGTCTGTGCCATGCCGCAAGACCCTGCGTCACGGGATCGCGACGCGATGTCGCCGCTGGTTCATCTTTCATTCGCCGGGTCGCGCAGCAGATAGCCCTTGCCGCGCAGCGTCACCAGGATCTTTGGCAGATCCGCACGCTCGATCTTGTCGCGCAGGCGGCTGATCGCGACCGGCACGATGGGCGCACCGGGATCGGCTTCGGCCCGCCAGTTGAACACATTCTCCAGGATCATGCGCTGGGTGACCGGATTGCCGGCATTCTGGGCGAGGTAAAGGAGCAGTTGGTATTCCTTGGGCGTCAGGTTTGTCGGCTGACCGGCCCGCAGGGCGGTCTTCGAATCCGTGCGGATGTGCAGATCGCCGATCACCAGCACCTTTTCATGGGCGTTGTACTGCGTGCGGCGCACCAGGGCCCGGATGCGTGCGATCAGCTCCGCCGCGTCATAGGGCTTGGCCAGGTAATCGTCGGCGCCCTTATCGAGGCCCGTGACCCGATCCTCCGGCGCGCCCAATGCGCTCAGAACCAGGGCCGGTGTCACCACGCCTTGATCGCGCAGCGCCTGAAGCATGGTGAGCCCGTCGAGCAGGGGCATGGTTCGGTCCGCAACGATCACATCGTAGATCTCGGCAAGCGCCCGGCGCTGTCCGTCCTGGCCATCGGCTGCATGATCGACCGTCCAGCCTTCCTCATCAAGGATCTTGCGCAGGGCATCGGCAGTTGAGGCGTCGTCCTCGACCAGCAAGACACGCATTGCAAAATCCTCCCCCGCATTCACGCCCCATGACCGGTGGGGGTCGTGAATTGCCAGCATGCGGTCACGCCCATCCCGGCTGGTGGGGGGGCATGGGCAGACCGGCCTCAATCCCCCCTCAATAGGGCCCCCGCACGGCGGTCGCAACATTGCCGATCAAGGCAGGGTCGACGGTTCTCTGCCGCGGAACAAGGAGATA
>JBCDDO010000096.1:0-8663 GCA_039180245.1 Pseudomonadota bacterium
ATCGGCCGAACGTGGCATGACGATCCCGGCGGACATATCATCGACAATGTCCAGATAGGCCTGCATCAGCGCGGCCTCGGCCTGCATTGGATCGCCCGACGCCATTTGGGCCTTGAGAACGCGCATTGCATCGGCTCTGTCCGGCAGCCCGTGACGCGGCGCCGCGGTCATTGTGCTGAAAAGCGCTTCAACCCAGCGACCGTCGGCACCGGTCCAAAACGGACGATGGTTTCGGTCTGCATAGAACGCGCCCACCAGATCGGCATCGAAATCATGCTGTGCCAGCGCGCTTGTGAGCGCCGATTGCTGTGCGAGAGAAACGATCTGAACAGTGCCGGTGGCACTCGGTCCCAGAATCGCATGATGCGCTGCGACAGGGCCCGCGAAAACAACTGCTCCCACCAGCAGCACGTGCTGTATATTGTGCACAAAGGATCTCATTGTTGCTCCCTCGCAACAGATCTAACCATCATCGGCTAGTCTACGCCATGGGCGAAATTGAGGCGATATCCGAAGAAGATGCTCGGCAAGATTTCGCTCAACCGTGTGGATTGCGCCGCAGATGAGCGGGATCTTGCCGATGCATCCGGCATATCGGCAAGAACCAGCACCAGGTGAGGTGTTTTTTACATCGCCGCGACAGTGACTCATCGCACAGACAGCGAAAATCTTGAGATAAATCTGCAACTTGGTCACCGGTGGCTTCCATGCCATAGTCGCTTTGGGACGTGGGACAGGGCGATTAATCCGCGGGCAACGCGGAAGTCGGAACGAGGCGACAGTGACGCATCACAATAACGAGAGCGCGGGCATATCCCGCCGAGGACTTCTTGGACTTGCCGGAGCCTTTGTTGCACTTGGCGCGGCACCTGTCCTGGCAAATGCACCCGGGCTGCTTCGGGGCGCAGGTGACATTCGCCGAATCGCGATGACGAATCCGCGAACCGCCGAACAACTCGACACCATCTATTGGCTCGACGGAGAGTATATTCCCGAGGCCCTCACCGAAATCAGCTTCTTCATGCGCGATTGGCGGCAAAATGAGCTGATCGAATTTGATCCGCGCGCGGTCGACATCATGGCCGCGGCGCGAAACCTTATGGAAACCACTGAGCCCTACACAGTTATCTCAGGGTATCGGAGCCGGCAGACCAACAATATGTTGCGCCGGCGTAAGCGCGGTGTTGCGTCGAACTCGTATCATACCAAAGGCATGGCGGCCGATCTCAAGCTGCGCTCTCGAAGCGTGCGTCAGATGTTTGCCGCCGCCGAAGCGTGTCATGCCGGGGGGGTCGGCAAATACACGCGAGCAAAGTTTGTGCATATGGATTGTGGACCGGTTCGAACCTGGGGAAGGTAGCGGCCGTCTGGCTGCTGGTCCGGAAAGCCCCGCCCATGTGGCGGGGCTTTTCTTTTGTGCCCCGCCGGCCGAGGTTGCGCTCGGCAAAGCGACGGACTGCCGGTTACGGTCGTAGAGTTCCTTGTCCGGTGACGAGATATTTGAAGCTGGTGAGCTGCTCGACACCCACCGGACCGCGCGCATGCAGCTTGCCGGTCGCGATCCCAATTTCGGCGCCCATTCCGAACTCAGCCCCATCGGCAAACTGGGTCGATGCGTTGTGCATCAGGATCGCACTGTCGAGACCCGTGAAAAACGCCTGCACGGCCACCGGATCTTCGGCAATGATGGCTTCGGTGTGCTGCGAACCGTAGCGGCGAATATGATCTATCGCGCCTGCAACCCCATCGACGACCCGGGCCGCAATGATCATGTCGAGATACTCGCGCCCCCAATCATCTTCCGTGGCCGGAACGACCAAGGGATCGAGCCGTTGGATGAGATCGTCGCCGCGCACTTCGACGCCGGCATCGATCAGGTCGCCAATCACCTCGCCCGCCCGTCCGTCGACCGCCGCTTTGTCGATCAACAGACACTCGGCCGCGCCGCAAATGCCGGTCCGGCGCGTTTTTGCGTTCAGTGTCAAGGCCCGCGCCATGGTCGGGTCTGCCGATCCGTCGATATAGACATGGCAGATGCCTTCGAGATGCGCAAAGACCGGCACGCGGGCCTCGGTCTGAACAAGCTCGACCAGGCCGCGCCCGCCGCGCGGCACGATCACGTCGATATGCCCTGTCGCGCGCAGCATCTCCGAAACCGCCGCCCGGTCGCGGGTGGGCACACGCGTCACCGCCGCCTCGGGCAGGTTCGCGTCGCGCAGACCCTGCACCAGCGCACCGTGAATGGCTGCGGAGGAGTGGAAGCTTTCGGATCCACCGCGCAGGATCACCGCATTGCCGGCCTTCAGACACAGCGCCGCGGCATCCGCGGTCACGTTCGGCCGGCTCTCGTAGATGACGCCGACCACACCGATGGGGCTGCGCACGCGGCGGATCTGCAGACCCGAGGGCACGCTCCATTCCGAGATCACCGCGCCGACCGGATCGGCAAGCTCGCCCACCACACGCAGCCCGTCGATCATGCCCCTGATCCGGTCTTCGGTGAGGAGCAGCCGGTCGAGCATCGCGGGGCTGAGGCCTTTCTCCTCAGCCGCACTCATATCCACCGCATTGGCGGCCAGGATCTCGTCGCGGCGCGTCCAGAGATGTTCGGCCGCCGAGATCAGCGCGGCATATTTGCGCTCGGACGAGGCCTGGGCAAGCACGGTCGCGGCCTCGCGCGCCGCAGCCCCGAGCCCGGCCATCAGGCCGGCAACGTCGATTGCGTCCATCTCTTGCCCCCCGTTTGATCGCTGCCCTGTTGCAGTACTGTAGACCGGCATCGCTGTCGAGCCGGGCCTGCCGCCCAGTCAGCCCGCAGGCACCGGCGCAAAAAGCGGCCCATAGGCGCTTTCTTCCAATAGGCGCGCACTGTCGCGGCGGGCGGTGGCGATCACCGCCGCCAGCGCGGGCTGTTCATCGGCGGCAGCGCGGTCCCAGACCAGCCAGATCCCCTCCAAACCCGGCTGGTCCGAGCCGGTATAGCGCGCGATCTGACGCTGCTGAAGCTCCACCCCGCGACGGGCGCAATCGGCCCGCTCCAACGCTGCAATCTCTCGCGTCAGCAGCACTGCCCCGGGCCGCGGCGCCGAGACGACGCCATCGGTGAGCGTGTCGCGCGTGGTCTGGCGGCCGCATAACCGGGCAACCCCATCGACATTGCCGGTGGCGACGGCGGTCCAATCGTCAAGCTCGGCTGCCTCGATCAGAAGCTCGGCAAAGCTGGGGCGAAAAAACGCGTCCGGTCCGGGCAGCAGATTGGCCGACCCGGCCAAGGTCACGGTGTCGCGCGCCTCCGGCCCGCCCGAACAGGCCAACAGCAGCGCTGTAAGCGCGACAGCTCCCAAATGGCGGATCCTCGGCATGTTTCGGCCCCTTGGGTTATGCCAGGGTCATATCGTCCCGATGCACCACAGCCGTGCGCCCGGGATGGCCGAGGATCGCTTCGATGTCGCTCGAGTGCCGGCCCCGGATCCGGGTCATTTCCACAGCATCATACCCTGAAAGACCCTGCGCCAGAACCCGTCCTGTGCGGTCGGCGATCTCGACGGGATCGCCGCGACCGAACCCGCCTTCAACCGCGGTGATCCCGGCCGAGAGGAGCGACCGGCCCTGCGCCAAAGCCCGCGCCGCGCCATCATCGACGGCGATCCGACCACGCGGTTTCATGCCGGCGATCCAGCGTTTGCGGGCCGTTGCGGGATCGGCCGCCGCGGCAAAGACCGTGCAGGGCGCCCCCGCGGCCAGTGCCGACATCGGATGAAGCCCGTCGCCGCGCTGGATGATCATGGCACAACCGGCCTGCATGGCGGTGCGCGCGGCGATGATCTTGGTGCGCATCCCGCCCTTGGCCCCAGCGCTGCCGGCCGGTCCCGCCATCGCCTCGATCTGCGGCGTGATCGCGGCCACATGATCGAGCCTGCGGGCCGTCGGGTCCTGCCGCGGATCGGCGGTGTAAAGCCCGTCGACATCTGACAGGAGGATCAAAAGATCTGCCCCGGCCAGCCCGGCCACCTGCGCGGCCAGCCGGTCATTGTCGCCAAAGCGGATCTCGTCGGTCGCAACCGTGTCGTTTTCATTGACGATCGGCACCGCGCCCAGGGAAAGAAGGGTCTTGATCGTGGCGCGCGAGTTGAGGTAGCGCCGCCGGTTTTCACTGTCCTCAAGCGTGACGAGGAGCTGGCCGGCAGTCACCCCATGCCGGGCCAGCGCCCCTTCATAGGCCCGCGCGAGGCGGATCTGACCGACCGAGGCTGCCGCCTGGGATTGCTCAAGCGCAAGCGGTCCCGAGGGAAGCCGCAGCACACCGCGGCCGAGCGCGATTGAGCCCGATGACACGATCACGACCTCGCAGCCGGCCCGGCGCCGCGCTGCGACATCCTCAGCCAGCGCCGCAAGCCAGGGCTCGCGCAGTTGCCCATCGCCATCAACGAGCAGTGCGGACCCGATTTTGATGACGAGCCGGGTGGCTTTGCCGAGCAGCGCTGCGCCATCCGCGGCCGGGTCCGGCGCCTTGCCCGACGGGATCAGGGGCTCCACGGCACCTTCTCCTCGACCAAGGCGGCGGCGCGCGTCGTGTCGATGGCCGCAAGCAAGGCCCGCAGCACCGTCTCGCGACCCGTGCCGGTCACTGCAGACAGGCTCAGCGGCGTGTGCCCGGCGGCCTGCGCCAAGGCAGCAATCTGCGCGGCCAGGGCGTCGGCATCCAGAGCATCGGTTTTGGTGAGCGCCAAGATGAAGGGTTTTTCCACGAGACCGGCGCCATAGCTGTCAAGCTCGGTGCGGATCACGCGAAAATCCTCGGCCACATCCTCCGACAGCCCGTCGACCAGATGCAGCAGCACCGCGCAGCGTTCGATATGGCCCAAAAACCGGTCGCCCAGCCCGCGCCCGTCCGAGGCACCCTCAATCAGCCCCGGAATGTCGGCCAGAACGAATTCTTGCGCATCGAGCGCCACCACCCCCAACCCAGGATGTAGGGTTGTGAAGGGATAATCGGCGATCTTCGGACGGGCGTTCGTGACGGCCGACAGAAAGGTCGATTTGCCGGCATTGGGAAGCCCGACAAGCCCGGCATCGGCAATCAGCTTGAGCCGCAGCCACAGCGTGCGTTCGACCGCCTCCTGCCCAGGATTGGCGCGGCGCGGGGCGCGATTGGTCGCGGTGGTGAACCGAGCATTGCCCCAGCCGCCATTGCCACCTTGCGCAAGGCAGGCGCGCTGGCCGATGCTGGACAGATCGGCAACAAGCGTTTCGCCGTCCTCCTCCAAAATCTCCGTGCCGGCCGGAACCCGGATGAGCACGTCATCGGCGCCGCGACCGCTGCGTCCACGCCCGGCCCCGCCCTGCCCCGCCTTGGCAAAGAAATGCTGGCGATAGCGAAAATCGATCAGCGTGTTCAGCCCGGCCACGGCCTCGGCCCAGACATCGCCGCCCTTGCCGCCATCGCCGCCATCCGGCCCGCCATACTCGATGAACTTCTCGCGCCGGAAACTGATGCAGCCATCCCCGCCCTTGCCTGAGCGGATCTCGATCCGCGCAAGGTCGAGAAACTTCATCCGCGATCCCCAGACGGGTCTCCCAGCTCGCGCAGGAACAGCTCGGCCGCGACAGCGGCATCCCGGGCCACACAAAAGACGCTCGCCTGGCCGACCCTGACAAAGCCCGCACGCTCGATCACATGGGCCGAGCCCGGGTTGTCGGAAAAGACCGTCGCATGCAGTCGCTGAACCCCGGCCAGCTCCAAATGCGCCACGATCGCCGACACCGCTTCAGAAGCATATCCGGTGTTCCAGAATGGCGGGCCGACCCAATAGCCCAGCTCCTCCTCGCCCGGGCTGACGGGCCGGGCGCTGATCAGACCGATCACCTCGGCCCCGTCGCTTGGCGTGCCGTCCATGACCCACACCCGCTCAGCCCGGCGCCCCGACAAGGTGGCATCGATGAAGCTCTCCGCCGCTCCGGGCGGATAGGGATGAGGGATCGACGAGGTCATCCTGGCGACCCGCTCGTCGCCGGCATAAAGACCCAAAAGACCCGCATCCGACCGGCGCAGATGGCGCAACACCATGCGCGGCGTCGAAATCGACGCCGTCGCCGAACGTGCCTCAAACGGCATATTCATGGCTAGATCCTCCGCAGGTGGCGAGCCCACTCACCGACCCCGCTGCATGGCACACCGGGGTCGGTGCGCCGGATGGGCCGGATGCGCGCTACTCGGCGGCCTCGGCCGGGGCGGTCACCGCGACAAAGCTGCGCCCGCGAAAGCCCCTGTAAAACCGCACATGCCCCTGGCTCAGCGCAAACAGGGTGTGATCCTTGCCAATGCCGACATTCTGGCCGGGCCAGAACTTCGTGCCGCGCTGGCGCACGATGATGTTCCCGGCAGCCACCGTCTCGCCGCCGAATTTCTTGACGCCAAGCCGGCGCCCCGCGGAATCGCGCCCGTTGCGCGAGCTGCCGCCAGCCTTTTTATGTGCCATGGCTGTTGTCCCCTACTGCGCTTCGGCGGCCAACGCCGCGGCCTGAGCGATCCACTCATCGCGTTCAATGCGCCCTTTGAACGAGAGCTTGTCGTCCATCCAGGCAATCTCGTCAGCGCCCCATGCCGCGATCTGGTGGAAGTGAAACACCCCAAGATCGTTGAGCTTGGCATTCAGCCCCGGGCCGACGCCCGAGATGCGGGTGAGATCGTCCGCCTCGCCCTGCGCGGCGTCAAGAAGATTTGCCGGCCGCACGCCCTCTTCGGTTGCCGCGGGCATGTCGGGCGTGGCATCCACAGGCATGGCCGCAGCGGGCGTCTCATCGGCCAAAGCCGCTTCAGGCGCCGCCGTGATCGGCACGCTGGTCAGACCGCCAGTTTTGCCGGTCCCGATCGCCGTTTTGATGCCGGTCGCATCGGCCCCTGACGCCAAAATGTCGGTCACCCGCACAAGCGTCAGGTGCTGGCGGTGTCCGCGCTTGCGCTGCGAGGAATGCTTGCGCCGCCGCTTTTTGAACGAAATGACCTTCGGGCCGCGCTTTTGCTCAAGCACCTCGGCCTGCACTGCTGCGCCCGCGATCAGCGGTGCGCCCAGCGTGACCTCCGACTCGTCGCCGCCCAGCATCAGCACTTCGTTGAATTGGACCTGCTCTCCGGGCGCGGCGTCCAACCGCTCCACCGAAAGCTCGTCTCCGCCGGCAACCTTGTACTGCTTGCCGCCCGTCTTGATGACCGCGAACATCGCGCGCCGCTCCTATTTTGTCGCGCCCTGTGGCCCGCCCGATCTGGGCGCGTTTGGCAGGTTCTCCCGCCGCCTCGGACAGCGCAGCCCCGATTTGGGGCGAACATCCTCCTCAGACCGCTCTGCGCGACCCAAGGCCCGCGTCTATGCTGCAGATTGCCCGTAACGTCAAGCCAAGCGCGTCAATTGCCGTTGAATTTGCGGCTTGCGCTTGGGGTGCGGAGTGACTAGTCACGCGACGTTGACCCAAGCTTTTCTGCGGAGAGGTGCCGGAGTGGTCGAACGGGGCGGTCTCGAAAACCGTTGTGGGGGTGACTCCACCCAGGGTTCGAATCCCTGTCTCTCCGCCAAATTGATCTTGTCGTCACCTGTGTAAGCCCCCGTTTCCGCAAAAGAACTCAGCGAATTCAGCAATTTGAGCCAGACCGCCCGCCCCTAAATCCCGCAACACATCCCGCAACATTTGCAGGGTGAGTGGCATGGCGGGCGTTACCTGGGACCGGGGCGGGTTTTACTATGTCAAGCGGGTGCCGAGGCGCTTTGCGCATGTCGATGCCCGCAGCCAGGTGCGGATTTGCCTGCACACCGACAGCCGCCGCGAGGCCGAGATTCGGGCTGCGCGCCTGGCCGAGGAGCTTCACGCGCAGTGGCGTGCGCTCGGTGCCGGCGAGGCAAGAGACGCATGCGCGCATTACGATGCGCTGCGCGATCTTGCCCGGGCGCAGGGGTTTACCTATCGCCCGGCGGCCGAGATTGTGGAGATCGAAAGCCTGCGCGACATTCTCGACCGGCTCAAGGACCTGGCTGGCGAGGATTGGCTGGCGCCGGAGCCGGTGATCAATGCCAGGATCGGGGCGGTCGAAAAGCCCCCGATGACATTGACCGAGGCGCTGGCCGAGTTCTTGGCCTGCACCACCGACCCCACCCGCGGCAAATCGGCGCTTCAAATCAAGCGCTGGCAGCAGCCCCGCGCCCGCGCGGTGCGCAATTTCGTGGAGTTGGTCGGCGACTTGGAGCTGGCGGCATCCAGCGCAGCGACGCCTTGAGGTTTCGCGACTGGTCGCAGGCGCGCACCGGCCACAGCCCGGAAACGGCCAACAAGGATTTCGGCCATCTTGCCGATGTATTCCGTAGCGTGGCCGATCTGCACGGGCTCAATCTCGCCTCGCCCTTCCAGGGGCTGCGGCTCAGGCCGGCCGAAAAGCCCGAGAACCTCCCCTTTTCAACCGACTGGATTCGCACCCGGCTGCTGCCGCCCGAGGCCTTGGCGGGGCTCAACACCGAGGCGCGACTGGCCTTCCTGATCATGGTCAATACCGGGGCCAGGCCGTCGGAGATCCTTGGCGCGCGGGTGGATGATTTCATGCTGGCGCATGAGGTGCCGCATCTGGCCATCCAGCCCCATGCGGGGCGAAGCCTCAAAACCCGGCAGTCACGGCGCGA
>JBCDDO010000097.1:0-8613 GCA_039180245.1 Pseudomonadota bacterium
GCGGATGGGGCGCCGTTCGATGCCGGGCGAGGAAAGATCGATGAGCAGAAAGCTGATCCCTTCCTGCGGCTTGCCCTCGTTGCGGGTGCGCACCAGGCAAAAGATCCAGTCGGCATGCTGGGCCAGGGTGGTCCAGGTCTTTTGGCCGGTGACGATGTACTGGTCGCCCTCGCGCACCGCCCGGGTGCGGAGGCTGGCCAGGTCCGAGCCCGCGCCGGGTTCGGAGTAACCTTGGCACCACCAATCGGACCCGTCGAGAATGCGGGGCAGGTAATGCGATTTCTGTTCCTCGGTGCCAAATGCGATCAGCACGGGGCCGAGCATGTTCAGCCCGAAGGGCAGCAGGCGCGGTGCGTGCGCCGCACAGCATTCCTCCTCAAAGATATGCCGCTCGATCGGCCCCCAGCCGGTCCCGCCATGGGCCGTCGGCCAGCCCGCCGCCAGCCAGCCGCGCGCGTGCAAAATGGCATGCCATTCCTCGGTCTCGGCCTTGCTGAGCTCGGCGCCCTCACGCACCCGACGCGACAGTCGCTCGGGCAGATGATCGTCCAAAAACTGCCGCACCTCGGCGCGAAACGCCTCCTCTACGGCGCTGTAGCGCAAATCCATGGCCGTTTCTCCCCAAGTCGTGTTCCGCCGCATCGGATGGCAAACGCAGCGCCACGTCAAGACCGACTTCAGGGCAAGCCTGATGCGGTCGCAAAAGCGGCCGGGCAACAAGACCATTTCTTCGCAGGTCAAGTTCGGCTACTGTGGGTCGAGGCGGAACGGCGGGCACTGGCGACAACAGCCGGGTTCGAGCCGTGCGGGCAGGACGGCCGATGATGTATGCAACGATCCGAACTTGCGGACTGGTCGGGATGCTGCTGGGCACGCAGCTTGTGTCGGGCTGCGATGCGCCCATTGAGGATGCGGCCGCCGATCCGAGCGTAGAAGATCAAGAGACGCGGGCGCTGTTTCGCGACCCCGTGGAGCGCGACATTGCCGCGCCCGAGCTTTTTGACAGCACGAGCGTGGGGATCTGGGATGGCCGGCCGACACTGGGCGGGGTCTGGATCGCACACCCGCTGGCAACCCGGCCCGAGCGGGTGCGGATCATCAATCTCAACACCGAGGATGAGGTGACCGGCGCCCTCTTTCGCCGCGACACGTCGCTGAGCGGGCCGGCCGTGCAGATCTCCTCGGACGCGGCGCGCAGCATTGGCATCGTGCCCGGAGACCCCACGCCGCTGCGCATCGTGGCCCTGCGGCGCGAGGTGGTCGACGCGCCCGTGATCGCCGAGGCGGAAACAGCCGAGGACGCCGATCAAGACCTCAACCCGGACGCGGCAAGCGAGACCGAGGCCTCTCCGGACACCGATCTTGCCGCGCAGACCGAGGCCGACCTGGACCCATCGGCACCGGCCGAGACGGCGGCTGAGGCTGTGGCTGCGGAAGAAAACGCCACAGACGAGGCGAGCGCGTCCGAAATTGCCGAGGCAACAGAACCGGAAGCCGATCTCGAAGCCGCTGACGATGCAGCCGTCGTGGACACGCCGGTCGCGGACGCACCTGCCGCAGACACCCCGGCCACAGACACCCCTGCCGCGGGCACCCCTGCCGCGGGCACCCCCAGTCCGGAGGCGCCCATCGAGAACGCGGCGGCCGAACCGCCAACGGCAGACATCGCCGAGCCTGGCGCGGAGCTTGACGGCTCCCTCGACGCTTCACCCGCCGACACCGTTACGGACCGGCCCAGCGACGCTGCCGATCCTGCAACGACGCGCGTTTCGGATGGACCAGCAGCGTCTAATCTTGCCCCGCAAGACCCGAATTCGGTCGCACCAGGTGCGCCGGATCTACAATCAACCGATGCAGAGCCGCCTGAAGCACAGTCCACTGACGCGCCGACCATTGCAGAGGCGCCATCGCCCAGGCCTCAGGACGCCCCTGCCGCGCCCGACACGCCGCGCGAGGATCCCGATGTCTATGATCCCAATGCGCCCGATGCCTTGCCGATGCCCGAGACCCGGCCCTCCGAACGACCCGCTGCGCCTGACAGCGCCCCCGCACTCAGCGAGGATTCGGCGTCGTCGCCTGCAGCGACTGCACCTGCAGCGCCTGCACCTGCAGCGACAGAACCCGCCGCGACATC
Source organism: Pseudomonadota bacterium (assembly GCA_039180245.1). Classification (GTDB taxonomy): domain Bacteria; phylum Pseudomonadota; class Alphaproteobacteria; order Rhodobacterales; family Rhodobacteraceae; genus J013. Next base: position 2,135 of record JBCDDO010000097.1, read on the forward strand.
CGTGGTCGCAACGTCGGAAATCGTCGAGGATGATGCGGCCCTCGATGCGCCGCCCACCGACGGCTCGGTTGCCGAAACCGCCGCGGAGCCCGCTGCCGCAGAAACCGCCGAGACGGCGGCCGCGGTGGAGAGCGCCGCTCCGCCGGCCCAGCCGGCGGCAACGCCCGACCCTGCCACGCCCGACCCTGCCGCGCCCGACCCTGCCACGCCCGACCCTGCCGCGCCCGCACCCGGCGCGGATGCGACGGACCCGCCGCTCGCCCGGCCCTTCGTTCAGGTCGGTCTGTTTGGGGTAAAGAGCAATGCCGAGGCGCTGGGCCAGAGGCTGCGCGCCGACGGGCTCTCCGTGCGCCTGGTTGAGCGCAGCGTTGGCGGACGGCTCTTCACTCGGGTATTGGTGGGGCCGGCGCGTACGGCCGCCGAATTGCAGGCGCTTGTGCGCGACATTCGCAGCCGCGGCTTCACCGATGCAATTCCCGTCGCGGGCTAGGAGGCTCAGCATGCGCATCGCCCTTCTCTGCCTGCTTGCCGGTGCCGCTCTGGCAAGCCTGCCGCCCAGGGCCGCGGCGCTCGACACCGCTGCACGCGCCCTGTTGCTGGTCGATATGCAAACCGGCGCGGTGTTGCTGGAAAAGGATGCCGAAACGCCGCTCCCACCGGCCTCCATGTCCAAACTCATGACGCTCTACATGGTGTTCGAGGCAGTTGCGAGCGGGCGGTTTTCGCTCGACGACCGTCTGCGCGTCTCCGAAAAGGCCGCGGCGATGGGCGGCTCGAAGATGTTCGTGCGCGCGGGAGAGCGTGTGCGCGTCATCGATCTGATCCGTGGGATCATCGTGCAATCGGGCAATGATGCCTGTGTCGTGGTGGCTGAGGGTCTTGCGGGATCAGAGGAGGCGTTTGCCGCAGCAATGACCGAGCGTGGGCGCGAGATCGGGCTTTCGAACTCGACCTTCACCAACTCCACCGGTTGGCCGCATCCCGGCCAGCGCATGACAGCGCGCGATCTCGTCCTGCTCAGCACCCGGCTGATCCAGGAGTTTCCGCAATACTACCCCTATTTCGCCGAAACCGAGTTCACCTGGGACAACATCACCCAAAACAACCGCAACCCGCTTTTGACCATCGATATTGGGGTGGACGGTCTGAAGACCGGTCATACCGAGGAGGCGGGCTACGGGCTTGTCGCTTCGGCCCTTCGCAACGAACGCCGCGTGGTGCTGATGATCACCGGGCTCGACACCAAGCGCCAGCGCGCCGAGGAAAGCGAGCGGCTGATCGAATGGGCGTTTCGCGAATTCCGGAACGCCGAACTGTTTTCAGCCGGCGAACGGGTCGCCGATGCCGAAGTCTGGCTGGGTGAAACCGCGCATGTGCCGCTGGTGACCGCGTCCGATGTCTCGGTCACCCTGCCCTTCGATGCGACAGCACCCAGCCGCATGCGGGCGGTCTATGATGGCCCCATCGAAGCGCCGATCGAAGAGGGCGCGCAGATTGCCAGCCTGGTCATCGAAACCGAAGGTCTGCCGCCGGTGACGGTGCCGCTTCTGGCCGGCCGGACCGTGGCGCGCGGCGGCTATGTCACGCGGGTTCAGGCGGCGGCGAGCACGCTTCTGGACCGGCTGGCCGCGCAGTTCTGAGGCGGCGGCACGGGTGTGTTCATCAGCTTTGAGGGCATCGACGGCTCGGGCAAGACCACCCAGCTGCGCCGTTTGGCACAAACGCTGCGCACGGACGAACAGGAGGTGGTCGTAACCCGCGAGCCCGGCGGATCGCCCGGCGCGGAGGAGATCCGCCGGCTGCTGGTCGAGGGCACGCCGGGGCGCTGGTCACCAGAAACCGAAATCCTGCTTTTCACAGCGGCGCGGCGCGATCATCTGGAACGCACCGTGCAACCGGCGCTCGACCGCGGCGCGATTGTTCTGACGGATCGGTTCGCCGATTCCACCCGTGCTTATCAGGGGGCGGCCCGGGGCAATCTGCGCGATCTCGTCGACCGCCTGCATGCACTGATGATCGGGATCGAGCCCGATCTGACCGTCATCCTTGACGCCGATCCGCGCGCGGCGCTGGCCCGCGGTCTGGGGCGGGGCGGTGCGGAGACGCGGTTCGAAGAGATGGGGCTTGAATTCCAGACCCGTCTGCGGGACGCCTATCGCATGCTCGCCGATCAGCAGCCACGATGCGTGCTGGTCGATGCGTCGCTGCGCGAGGAGGAGGTCGCCACAGCCGTGTATCGACAGGTCCAACATGCCTTGGCCCGGCAGGGATGAGCCCACGTTTGCCATGACCCAGACCCTCGAACCCGACTTAGAGCCCGACCGGGTTCCGAGCGCACCGCACCCGCGCGAAACTGTCGAGCTCTTCGGGCAGGCAGCGGCCGAAGCGGCGTTCTTGGCGGCCCGGACGGCCGGCCGGCTGCACCATGCCTGGTTGCTGACCGGTCCCCGCGGCATCGGCAAGGCAACGCTGGCCTGGCGGATCGCCCGGCATCTGATCGCCGACATCCAGGCTGCACCCGGTCTCTTCGATGCGGGTGGGAACGACAGCGTCGCGTCTCTCGACATGGCGCCCGATCATCCGGTGTTCCGGCGCTGCGCGGCGCTGTCGGAGCCCCGCCTGGCGCTGGTCCGGCGTGGCCAAGACGAGCGCAGCAACCGGCTGCGCCACGAGATCACGGTTGCAGAGATCCGCAATCTGCGCGGCGCGCTGCAGCTCTCCGCGCCCGATGGCGGTTGGCGCGTGGTGATCATCGATGCGGCTGACGAGATGAATAGGGCGGCTGCCAACGCGCTTTTGAAGTTTCTTGAGGAACCGCCGGCCAAAGTGGTGTTTGTCCTGGTCAGCCACCAGCCCGCACGCCTGTTGCCCACGATCCGGTCGCGCTGTCGCGTGCTGCGGCTGCACCCCTTGCCGCCCGAGGCGATGGAGAGGGCCCTGCACCAGGCCGGCGCCCAGATCTCGGCCGGCGAGCGCGCGGCGCTGTCCAGCCTGGCCGACGGGTCGGTGGGCGATGCGCTGCGGCTCGCCGATGCCGGGGGCGCAGAGCTCTACGCCGAACTTGTCGGGCTTTTGGCTGCGCTTCCAAGGCTGGACCGGCGCGCCCTCAGCGGCTTTGCCGACAGCCTGGTTGGGCGCGGCACAGAGACCCGTCGCGATATGGCCGAGCGGCTGGTGGCGCTGGCGCTCGGCCGGCTCGCACGGGCAGCGGCGACCGGGCGCCTTGCCAATGAGGCGGCGCCGGGCGAGGCCGCCCTTGCCGCGCGGTTTCAGGCACAGCCCGCGGGCGCCCGGATGCTGGCCGAGGCCGCCCAGCGCAGCCCGGCGCGGCTGGCCCAGGCACGGGCGGTCAATCTTGACCCCGCGCAGGCGATGCTCGATACCTTGCTCGAGCTTGAGCAAACCGCCCGGCAGCTTTTGCCGGCAGCCTGAAGATCCGGACCATGACCGTGCCCGCGCCGCCCCCGAATGCGCCGCCCCAAAGCGCGCCCTCCCCAAGCACGCCCCCCTCGCTGGTCGACAGCCACTGCCATCTGGATTTTCCGCAGCTTGCTGAGGATCTCGACGGCGTGCTGGCGCGGGCCCGTGCCGCGGGCGTCACGCGAATGGTGACGATTTGCACCCGGTTGGACCGCGAGCCAGCGGTGCGCGCCCTGGCCGAGGCGCATGACGGCGTTTTTTACGCCGCGGGCAGCCATCCGATGCATGTCACCGAAGCACCGCTGGCCCGCATCGATGCGCTGCTGGCGCTCGCCGAACATCCCAAATGCGTGGGTATTGGCGAAACCGGGCTCGACTATCACTACACCGCCGACAGTGCGGCCATGCAAAAGGAAAGCCTGGCGATCCATATCGACGCCGCACGTCAGACCGGGCTGCCGCTGATCATCCACGCGCGCGATGCGGACGAGGACATGGCAGAGATCCTGACCGACGCGCATCGCGCCGGCGCCTTTGGGTGCGTGATGCACTGCTTTTCCTCAGGCCCGGATCTGGCCCGCACGGCGCTGGAGCTGGGGTTCTACCTTTCGATGTCCGGCATTGCGACCTTTCCCAAAAGTGGTGCCCTTCGCGACATCTTTGCCGCCGCGCCGGTCGAGCGTATCCTTGTGGAAACCGATGCCCCCTATCTGGCGCCGCCGCCGCATCGCGGGCGACGAAACGAGCCGGCCTATGTCGCCCACACCGCGCGGGTTGGCGCGGCACTTTTTGGCATGACCGAGGCCGCCTTCGCCGCCCAGACCACCGCCAATTTCGACCGTCTTTTTGCCAAAGCCGCGGTTTTGGCCGAGGCATGAGCCACCGCTTCACCATCCTTGGCTGCGGCTCTTCGGGCGGCGTGCCGCGGCTGGGCGGTCATTGGGGAAGCTGCGATCCCACAAACCCACGCAACCGGCGCACCCGCTGTTCGATGCTGGTCGAGCGGTTCGGGGCCGCGGGCGTCACCCGGGTGCTCATCGACACCTCGCCCGACATGCGCGCCCAGCTTTTGGATGCCGGCGTGGGCGATCTCGACGGGGTGCTCTACACCCATGAACATGCCGATCACGTTCACGGGCTCGACGATCTGCGGATGATTGTGATCAACCGTCGGGCGCGGCTGCAAGTCTGGGCCGACGGACCGACGACACAAAGCCTCATCAACCGGTTCGGTTATGCCTTTGTGCAACCCCAGGGCAGCCCCTATCCGCCGATCCTGCAGCTCAACACTTTGGGTGCAGAGGTCACGGTCGAAGGCGCCGGCGGTCCGGTGACCGCGCGCAGTTTTCGCGCGAGCCATGGCTCAATCGACGCCTTGGGCTTTCGGATCGGGCGCCTTGCCTATCTGCCCGATGCCAAGGAGATCTATGACGAGGCCTGGCCCATGCTCGAAGATCTCGACTGTTGGGTGGTCGATGCGCTGCGCCGGGCACCCCACCCCACCCACACCCATCTGGCCCAGACCCTGGACTGGATCGAACAGGTGCGGCCGCGCCGCGCGGTGCTGACCAATCTGCACAATGATCTCGACTATGCCACGGTCGAGGCCGAAACGCCGGCCCATATCACCCCGGCCTATGACGGGATGGTGCTCGAGTATCCCGATGGCTGAGGCCGCCTGCAGGCTGGGACCCGGGTTTTCGGGCGCGCTCTACGTAGGAGAGGAAATCCGAGCCGTTTCCTGCACCCACGGTCACAGTGTCGGGCATGCCCTGGTTGGCAATCCCAACGATCACATCGTCGCCCGCGTCGGAGAAAGGAAAAACCGGTCCATCTTCGGCGCTTGGGGTCCTGGCGCGGTCTCCGCACCCGGCCCAGCCGCGCGTGTGAGATCCATGCCCTGGCCGCACCTGTCGCGCCGTGACCGCCCACGCATGGCAGAGGTCCCTCCATGGCCCGCATCACGTAAGGCGGCGCGGGCCGGATGATCGAAATCCTGGTCGTCGTCCTGCCGGTCTTTGCGGTGATCGGCGCGGGCTATGCGGCAACGCGGCTTGGCTATTTCAGCGCCGGCACCATCGACGGGCTGATGCTGTTTGCGCAGGGCTTCGCCATCCCCTTCCTGCTGTTTGCCGCGGTCGCGCGCATCGATCTGGGCGCGGTGTTTGCGCCCGGCATGATGGTCTCGTTCTATGCAGGAGCGACGATCACCTTTGTGCTGGGCGCGGCCGGGGCGCGGGCGCTCTTTGGGCGCCGGCCCGGCGAAGCGGTCTCGATCGGCTTTTCAGCGCTCTTTTCCAACTCGGTCCTCTTGGGCCTGCCGATCACCGCCAGGGCGTTCGGCGAGGAGGCGCTGGCGCCCAATTACGCCCTGATCGCGATCCATGCGCCCTATTGCTATCTGCTGGGCATCACGGCGATGGAGCTGCTGCGCGCCGATGGCCGCGGCGTGGCAGAGACCGCGCAGGCCGTTCTGAAGGCGATGTTTCGCAATGCGCTGATGATCGGCATTGCCGCAGGCCTCGCGGTCAATCTCAGCGGTGTCAGCCTGCCCGCACCGCTCTGGGATGCGGTCGATCTGATCGCCCGTGCGGCCCTGCCCGCGGCCTTGATCGGATTGGGCGGCGTGCTGACCCGATATGCGTTTCGCGCAAGCCTGGGCGAAACCGGGATGACCATCGCGCTGTCGCTGATCGTGCATCCCGCCATCACTTTTGGGCTGGGCACGGCCGTCTTTGGGCTCGATCAGGGATTTCTCAACAGCGCCGTGCTGACCGCCGCCATGGCGCCGGGGATCAACAGTTTCCTCTTTGCAGCGATGTATCGCCGGGCCGAGGGCGTGGCCGCCTCGACCGTGCTGGCGGCAACGGCGGTGTCGGTGCTGACGGTGCCGGTCTGGCTCTTGATCCTGCGCGGTGGGGGCTAACCCAGAAGCGGGGCGAGATCGGCGATCAGATCCTCGGCATCCTCAAGCCCGACCGACAGGCGAAACACCCCATCGCCGGCCCAGGCGCGATAGCTGTCCTCCTGCAGGCCCGAGAGCCTGAACGAGCTCTCCA
>JBCDDO010000098.1:0-8601 GCA_039180245.1 Pseudomonadota bacterium
CAACGGCATCGGCCAAAGCAATTTCAACGATCTGCGCCTTCGGCTCGGGCATTGTCTCATGCTCGGGCTCGGCGCCGCCGCCGACGCCGCTGGCCACCAGTCCTTGCGCGAGCTCAACCACCCGATGCATGTCGCCCCGCGCCGCGCGGCTGAGACGCAGCAGCCAGTGATCGGCGATGCGCAGGATGCGCGCATTCGGGTCTTGCATGATGAAACGACGCAAGCGGACATCATCCTCCGCATCGATCTGAAACCCGCTCAGCCCAGGGCTCGCCTGACGCAACAGGGCAATCAAATACTGGTCCGGATCACGATCGCGCAAATGCGGGTTTGCCGGGATGTTGCCGGTCCAGACCCGCCGATCTCCGGCCAGCTCCACCCGAAGCGGTGCAAACAGCCGCCCATGCGAGATCACCTTCGGTGCGCCCTGGCCACGCAGAGCCGTGTCGAAGCGGGCATGCACGCTGCGATGCCATCCCGGTGCAAGCGCGTCAAAGCCCTCAAACACCCAATAGGGGCCAGGGGTCTGGTGCTGCAGGCTGTGCCATTGACAGGGAAAGCGGCCGGGTCCGAGCAAGCCCGGCCGTCCGGTGCTGCGCTGGCGGTGAACCTCGGCGAAGGGCCGCTCGGCGACATGGCTGCGGCACCGGGCATGGCCACGCGCCGGCGGGCCAGCGCCCAGCATCTGGCGGTAAAGCCCGTCGGCCCCGGACCAGATCTTGCGGGCGAAAAAGTGATCGGCCTGGGTGAGCAGCCCAAGATGATCATCGTAAAAGCTGTGCGGCTTTCCCTGATGATCGAACTTGCTCAATGTCAGCGAGCGGCTGTCCAAATGCCGGCTGTGGTCCCGCGCAAGGCTTTGAAAATAGGTCTCATCGGGGATCCAACTCAGCGCGAAGAACCGGTCGAACCCTGGCCGGCGCGGGTCGCGCAGCACAGCCTCCAGCGTGGGTCGGGTCAGGCACCACCATTGCGACCCGATGCGGGGCGTCAGCCCATGCGGCAGCCTTCGCGAAATGCCCAAGCGCCGCTGCAGGGCAACGGCCGCATCAAAAAGCACCCGGTGCCGGCGCCAGGAGAACGGAAATCGCAGCGTCAATCGCTCGACGCTCAGCCCGGCCTTCACCCAGCTGCCGGTGCGCGCATCCTCGCTCTCGATGAAATCCGTCTCGGGATGGGCGGCGAGAAACGCGCGCAGTTCCGAGAGCGGGCGGATTGGCAGGCAGGCGCCCGAGATCAGGCAGATATGGCGAAGCTCGGGCCAGTCGGCCAGCAGCCGTTCAGCAGCACCCTGGGTGGCGCGCACCAGTCCAAAACCGCCCCACTCGCTGCGCCGCCGCGGCGCAAGCGTGGCATGGGCGCATTCGGACACGGCCTGTGCCACGGCGGCAAACGCGGCGTGGGGCACCCGGCGGTCGACATGGATGGCGACCGGCGCGCCCTGCCCGTCCAACCACCGCATCAGCGCCACTGCCCGGTGCAGATTGGCATGCGCCAGCAGGATGAACCCGACACTCACAACCAGCCACCATGTGAGATCAGGCCCAGATCCTGCAAATGCCGCCATCCGGTAAAGCGGGTCGAGGCCGGGGTCCACAGGCTGCGTCCGACGCCATCGGCATAGGCGCGATACTCGCGCGAATTGGCGTAATGCTGGCGGCGATGAAGCTCCTCGGCGGATTTTTCGCCCAACAGCTGCAGGAATTTGGGATGCATCAGCGCGCCGGCCGGCCGCTCGCCGCCCCATTCGTCATAGACCCGGTTGAGCCCGCGCGGCAGCAGCGAATGGGTCGAGCTGGCATAGACATAGCCGCGTTGCCAGCGCACCAGGGGGATCTTGTTGAGCGCCGGCGCCCGGTTCGGCGCATCGGCAAAGAACACGCGCTGCCGCGGCCCGCCCTGGATCCACAGATTGTCCATCCATCCATCGCGGCGGTACTGGTAGTTCCCGGCATCGAAATAGGGCGCCGCGCGCATCGGGTCGTCCCCGGCGCGATAAGGCGTCTCGGCAGGCGGGCGGGCGCCATACATGTCGATGAGCAAAGTGCCCAGCGCCTTGATGCCCGAGGCATCCAGCCAGTCGGTCAGCGCAGACAGCGGGCGGCTGTCGCAATGCGGATAGACGAGGAACTCATCGACATCGACCGTCAGCGTCCAATGCCCGGCGCCGTAGCGGGCGAGAAGATGGTTGAGCCAGTCCATCCCGAAGCGCGCGCGCTTGTAGCTGCCCTGGCTCCGCCAGACCGAACAATCGGGCTGCGAGGTCAGATAGTCGGTCGACCCATCATCCGATGCATTGTCAACGAAGAGGAAATGTTTGACGCCCAGACCGCGATGATAGTCGAGAAAGAAGGGCAGCCGAGTCAGCTCGTTGCGCTGGGTGCAAAAAAGCAGAATGTCGCCGGGGCGGATCGCCGAGGTCCGGCGGGCGATGCAGCGCAATTGCAACGCCTTTCGCAGCGCGCGCAGCTGTCGCCCGCGCCGCGCGATGCGCAGCCTCACTTTCCTGGCGTGTCGCAGCACAGCCACCCCGTTAAACACACACTGCCAGTGTTATCTCAAAACTGGCGAAACTTTGTCAAAACACGTCCCAAGCAGGGGAAATGCGCAGTCCACAGCATCGGTGCGTGCGGTTTCGGCGGCGTTAACCCTGAAAACGGGTCGGTCGCGCTGTGACGACGGATCTCGTTCTGCCAGGCAACGCGGTCGTCTACCTCCAGATAGGTGGGCCAGCTGCCGCCGGTTTCGCGCAGTGCCGGCAGATCCGAGACGATGGCCGGAAGACCCATGGCCATGGCCTCGGCCAATGGCAGGCCGAAGCCTTCAGCGGTTGAGGGCAGCAACAGCGCCCGTGCCCGCGCCATAAGCCGGTGCAGCTCGCGGTCGGGGAGCGGTCCGTGGCAGACGACGCCCGGCGGCGGATCGGCCAGCCTGCGGCGCAGTTCTCGGCCGGCCCAGCCCATGCGCCCGATCACATCAAGCGTCGGCGGTGCAGCACCCCAGCGCGCCCAGATGTCGAGCAGCATCGCATGGCCCTTGCGCGGTTCGACCGTGCCCAACATCACAAAGGCGGGCTGGGCTGTGGGCGCGACCGGCATATCCGGCGGCAGAATGCCGAGCGACAGCACCTCTATCGGCGGGATCGGCAACCCCCAATGCCTCAACCAGGCCGCGATTTGCCCGGCGGTGTGCTGCGAGTTGGCCAGCAGCAAATCGGCTTGGGCCGCCGCATGCAGGCGTGCTGCAAAGCGCCGCGCCGGGGCGGGGCGGGCCAGGTCCGGATGATCGAGCGGGATGGTGTCATGGATCATCACCACTCTCAGGGCAGCGGCCTCCTTCAACGCCGCAAGCACATGCTGCGAGAGGTTGGAATGTCCGACATTGAGTGCGAGCGTTTCCGGCGGCAGATGGGCGCGCAGCATCGCGCCTAGCCCAGCGCGGTCGGCCCGTGCGAGCGCAAGGCGCCGCGCGAGACTTTCGGCCCGCCGCACCTGAACCGACCGCCGCGGCCAGCGCCCCCGCAGGTCCAAGGGCGCCTCGGCGCCCGCGGCCAGCACATGCGTCACAGCCTCCGCCGAGAGCAGCACAAAGCCCCCCGCAATGCGCGCCAAGCCCCAATGCAGCGTGCCGCGCAGCGCGGCCAGGTAGGCCGCCTCGACCCGATCGATCCCGCTTGGCGTGTCATGACCGCAGCGCGACAGGCTGCGGGAGATGTCCAGAAGCACCGGGCCAGGCCAGAACACCGGCTGGCGGTCCGGGGGCGCCCCTTGGGGCAGGCCGGTCAGCGGACGTATCCGTTGCGCTGATGCCATCCCCAGGCATCGCGGATCATCCGGTCAAGGGTCGAGCGCTCGGGCCGCCAGCCCAGCATCGCTTCGGCCCGGCGACTGCCCGACACCAGGCTCACCGCATCGCCGGCCCGCCGCGCACCGCCCTGCCAGGGCACCGCCAACCCGGTTGCCGCCTCTGCCGCCGCGATCACTTCGCGCACCGTGAACCCGCGCCCGGTTCCCAGATTGAAGGCCGCGCTGGGGCCGCCCTCCAATAGCCAGTCCAGCCCCTTGAGATGCGCGTCGACCAAATCGGTGACATGCACATAATCGCGCACGCAGGTGCCGTCGCGGGTCGGATAATCCTCGCCAAACACGGTCAGCGCGGCGCGGCGCCCCATGGCCGCAAACAGGGCAAGCGGAATGAGATGCGTCTCGGGGTCGTGGAACTCGCCGATCTCGCCGCTTGCATCCGCGCCGCCGACATTGAAGTACCGAAACGCAACCGAGCGCAGGCCATAGGCGGCGCCGAAATCGCGCAGGATGTCCTCCACGGCCCGTTTCGAGGCCCCATAGGCGTTGAGCGGCGCTTGAACGGCGTCTTCATCCAGGGTCACACCGTCCTGATCGCCATAGATTGCGCAGGTCGACGAGAACACCAGCCGGTCGATCCCGGCCGCGGCCATCGCCTCGACCAGGGTGAGCGAGCCCAGCACATTGTTGTGCCAATACCGGCCCGGCACACGCGACGCCTCGCCAACATTCGAGAGCGCTGCGAAATGCATCACCGCATCGGGCCGGTGTGTGGCCAGAACCTCATCGAGGCGCGCGCGGTCGGTCAGACAGCCTTCGACGAAAGGCCCATAGCGCACCGCATCGCGCCATCCGGTGACCAGATTGTCATAGGCAACGGGGGTGTGCCCACCGGTCGCCAGGGCGCGACATGCATGGGCACCGATATATCCTGCACCGCCCGTAACCAGGATGACCGCCATGCAGCACCCGCTTTCCGCCTGCATTCTTGGGCAAGCACAGCGAGGCGGCCATCGCGCGGCCGCAACCGGCCGCGCCTGCCGATTGGACTACTCCGCGGCCTGTGAAATCGCCATGGCGCCCCGCAGGAAATCCGCAAACTCTTCGCGCAGTTCCGGCCGGGCCAGGGCAAAGGACACGGTCGCCTGCAGATATCCTGCTTTTGAACCGCAGTCAAAGCGCTGACCGCGGAAGCGGTAGCCATAAACGCCATTGCCGGTGAGCTCTTTGGCAATTGCGTCAGTGAGCTGGATCTCGCCGCCCGCACCACGCTCTTGGTCATTGAGCGTGTTCAGCACCGATGGGGTCAGGATGTAGCGTCCGATCACGGCAAGCCGCGAGGGCGCCTTTTCGACGGGTGGTTTTTCGACGATGCCGCGGGCTTTGATCAACCCGCCCATCTCGGTCTCGATGTCGAGCACACCATAGCTGGAGGTCTTTTCATAGGGAACCTCCATTGCCGCGACCACATTGCCGCCGGTCTCGGCATGCGCCTCCATCATCTCGCCCAGGCAGTTGCGATCGGATTCGATCACATCATCCGGCAGGATGACCGCAAAGGGCTCATCGGCGATCAGCCGGCGGGCGCACCAGACCGCGTGTCCCAGGCCGAGCGGTTCCTTTTGCCGCACATAGGCGATGGCGCCGCTGTCCATTTCGGTTTGCGCAAGTGCGTCCAGCAAATCGGGCTTCTTCTTCTGGCGTACTGCGGATTCCAGTTCCGGCGCGCTGTCGAAATAATCCTCCAATGCGCCTTTGCCGCGCGACGTCACAAAGATGAACTCTTTGATGCCCGCCGCACGCGCCTCATCGATCGCGTATTGGATCAGCGGGCGGTCGACCAGGGTCAGGATCTCCTTCGGGATCGATTTCGTGGCCGGAAGAAACCGGGTTCCCAGACCCGCAACGGGAAAAACCGCCTTGGTAACTCTGCTAGTCACAACCACCTCTCAATTAGACATTTTGCCCAAGGGCCGCGCCAAACCTTGGCGTCCCACCAACCCTGGCTCTTGCCTCACACTACGATGACGGCGCCGCCGGTCTGCCAAAAGCAGCATCCGGTCGCCCGCCGCACGATGACCTACGCCTTCAATGTAACGCCAAATGAAGGCAAAAACATGAAAAATCGCCACGATCAGTTAACCCGTTTGGGATAAAGCGGCTGCCCCAAGCCGCATCCCCTGTCCAGCGCGCGTGTCGCTGTCGGTGCGAAGACCATCGCCAAGTGGCGGATGCCGACGCGTCAGCCGGCGGGCCAGCCTATGGGTTCGCCGCGCCTTGCGTCTGCGAGTGTATGCCGCGCAAGGCCGCGATGAAACCCCTGTTCGAGGCTTTGCAGCAACGTCGCAGCAGTGTCGGGGGCCAGCGTCCCGCGCTGCATGCGCCGGGCAAGCTGCCGGCGCCAGCGCGCCCGGAAATCCTGCAAGCCCTGATCTCGTGCAGCGCCTGCATAACGGGCCAGAAACAGCGCCTGGCTCGCGGCGATTTCCGTAAGATCCCGCGGCACGCCGAAGCGGTCGCGTCGCGGCGAGGCCGCCAGCCCGTGGCGCACCACCGCCCGCGGCGCCAGCGCCAGACGCCAACCGGCGCGCACCAGCCGCACCGCCAGATCGGCATCATCGAGATAGAAACGAAAGCCCTCATCAAACCCGCCGATCGCCGCCAAGGCGGCGCGCCGATACGCACAGCATGTGCCGATAGGGCGCAGCACGGTGCCCGGCGGTGGCGCCGGAACATGGGGCGCGGCGCCGGTCAGATCCGCGGCCTCGGGGTCTGCAGGGCCGGCGTTTCTATTGGCCAAGTCTGGGCTCGGGGGTGAGTGCGTGTCCTCATCGCCAAGACCGACCAGCGGCACCGTCCTGCCCAGCCGGTCGACGGCTTCGGCCCGCCATTGCCAGGCCCCGTCCGGGGTTTTGGTGAACCCGCCCACCCCGGCCACATCCGGGGCCAGGAAGCCTGCGCAAAGCGCATCGAGCCAGCCCGGTTCGGGCACCGCATCATCATCCAAAAACGCCACCAGCTGCCCCGTCGTGCCGGCGATGCCGGCATTCCGCGCCGCGGAGATGTTGCCGGCCTCGGCCTGCACCTCGCGCAATGTTTCGGGCAGCCGTCGCTGGGTTCTTTCCGCCACCGCGCGCGCGGCCGCAAGCGCGCCATCCGGTCCCACCACCAGGCAGTCGCGGGGCGCCCGGTCAAGCCGCGCCAGACCGGCAAGCGCATCGGCCAGCCCCGCCGGGCGATGGCCTTCGGTCACGATCACCACGCTGGTGTCAGCCGGGCTCATCCGGTGGGACGCGCCAGGTTCTGCGCCGACACTGGCCGCAGCATCAGCGTTGCGAGATGCGGTCACGGCTGGTTGGATGCCGCCAGCGCTGCCTCGATCCGGGGCACATCCTGCGGGTTGTTGAGCTCCCAGAACACCGCGCCGCGCGCATCGACCTCGACACAGGCAATGTCATGGCCCTGTTCGAGAAATCGGAGCTGTTCGAGCCCCTCCCACCGCTCAAGCGGGCCCTGCGGCCAGTCCGGATAGCGGGCCAGAAGACCCGCGCGATAGGCATAGACGCCGACATGATGAAAGACCGGAACGATGTCCTGTGCGCTCAGCGCCCGCCCGGTGAAGGGCAACACCTCTTTGGAAAAGTAAAGCGCGCGGCCCGATGCATCGAAAACCGCAGTCGTGCCGCCGACCCGGCCCGCCGCCCGATCCTCCAAGAACCCGGCCAGGGCCGCGTGATCGCAGCGCAGCACCGGCGTTGCCATCGCCACCGCAGGATCGGCCATCGCGGCAATCAACGCCTCGACGAACCAGGGCGGCGTCAGCGGGGCGTCGCCCTGCAGGTTCACGATCACATCGCTGTCGGCCACCGTGCTACCGAGCGCGGTCAGAACGGCGGCGCAGCGCTCGGTGCCGTTGGCGCAGCTTTCAGGGGTCATCACCACCTCGGCCCCGAACGCCTCGGCATGGGCCTGGATGCGGGCATCATCCGTGGCCACGATGACCCGATGCCCGCCGGGCACGGCCCGGGCGGCGTCCCAACTGCGCTGGATCAGACTGCGCGCGGCGCCGGTGGCACCGACGAGCGGCACCAGCGGCTTGCCCGGATACCGGCTGGAGGCATAGCGGGCCGGGATCACGATGACAGAGCGCATCGCCCCCCTACCCCTTGATCAGAACCACCCCGGGGGCATGGGCCACAAAGAACGGATTTTCCCAATCGGGCTTGCCATATGCCAGCGGCGCATGGCCGTTGAACCGCACGACATGTCCGCCCGCACCGCGCAACACGGCATGGCCAGCGGCCGTATCCCATTCCATGGTCCGGCCCAGGCGGGGGTAGAGATCGGCCTCTCCCGTGGCGAGCAGGCAAAACTTCAGCGAGGATCCCGCAGCAACGAAATCGGCCACCCGATACTGTTCGATATAGGCGTCGGTTGCCGCGTCCCGATGCGATTTCGAGGCGACGATGCGCAACGCGTCATTGTCGGGGTTTGCCACCCGCAGCGGCAAGGCCTCGCTGATCTTGCCGGGCAAAAGTGTGCCATGCTCCTCAAAGGCGGCGCCATGCTCATCGGTCCAGAACAGCCGGCTTCGGGCCGGGGCGAACACAACGCCGCGCGCCGGCACCCCGGCCTCGATCAGCGCAATGTTGACAGTGAAATCGCCGCGGCGGTTCACGAACTCCTTGGTGCCATCGAGCGGGTCGACGAGAATGAACCGCTCTGTTGCCTCCTGCGCATGGCTCTCCGCCTCTTCTTCGGTGATCACGGGAATGTCGGGAAACGCCGCGCGCAGACC
>JBCDDO010000099.1:0-8585 GCA_039180245.1 Pseudomonadota bacterium
AGAAAGTCTCGCTTTCCGACCGGTTCGGGCTTTGGCTTGGGTTTCATCCCTGCAGCCAGGATGCCTATCTGGCGATGGTCGCGGGCTATGTCGCGGCGCTCGGCCTGCCGATTGCGGGCGAAGCGCTGCGGGCCGAGGCGATTGCCTGGCAGCAGGCGCGCGGGGCCCGGTCGGGGCGCGTGGCGTGGCAGTTCGTCACCGATCTGGCGAGCCGCCAGCCTGGGCCGGACCCGTAGGGCTCCTAAACCGCGGGCGGTGCAAAGGGCCGCCGGGCCAATGCCGGCACCCGCTCAGAAATAGGTCGAGGGATCGACGCTTTGTGCACCGCGCCGCACTTCGAAATGCAGGCTGGGCGGGTTGGTGTTGGCGACGACCCCAACCACCTGGCCGCGCGCGACCAAATCGCCCTTGCGCACCGAGACCTCGTCGATGCGCCCATAGACGGTGGTCAGGCCGCTGGGATGACGGATCAGCACGATCTTGCCCAGGCTTCCCAGGGAATTCGAGATCAGCGCCACCTCACCGCCATCTGCGGCCAGGACCGGGGTGCCGGGAACGGCGGCAATGTCGATGCCGTCATTGCGGTTCGGTCCGCTGGGCTGGTAGGGCCGGATGACGTCGCCCGGCACGGGCTGCAGCAGCTGTCCCGGCTCGGTGGCATCCGAGCGGTACCGGTCAAGCTCGGGCGAGGCCGGGATCTCGGCCCGCGGCGGGTTGGGCGGCAGCGGATCGCCCGCACTGGGCGGCGGCGGCGCGGTGGCCACGGTCTGGCCGGGCGGCACCGAGATCGGCACAAGCACCGTTTGGCCCGGCCGAACGGTGTAGTCCTGGCCCAGCCCGTTCCAGGCCGCAATCGCGGTGACGGGCACGCCGTAAAGCCGTGAGATGGAATAGATGGTCTCGCCAGCCTCAACGGTGTGGCGCAGCGGCTCCGACCCGGTGTCGGTTGGGGTCGGAAGAACCTCGTCGGCGGGTGCGGGATCCGCCAGGCGGGCGGTGTCTTCGGCAATCGGGGCGGCCAGCTCGGGCGTTTCGGTGCCGGGGGCGAGCACCACATCTGCGGGCGGATCGACCGGGTCGGGTTCCGGTGCCTCGGGGGCGGCCTGGGGAACAGAGAGCGGGGCCACGGCGCCAGGCGGCGGCGCCTCGGCTGTCGGCGGGGTCTCATCACCGCGCTCGATTGCCTCGGCCACCAGTTCCGGGCTCCAGCTCCGCTCGGTGGGCGACGGCGCAGGGGCCACCGGCGCCACACGCGCCTCGGGCGGAATGACCAGCGTGTCGCCTTCGCGCGGGCGCCAGTCCGAGGGCAGCCCATTGTACGACGCAAGCCCGGCCACGGGCACACCGATGCGCGTTGCAATGCGGTCCAAAGTGTCGCCAGGCTGTGCGATGACCACCTGGTAATCCGGATAGGTGATCACGCCGCGTGCATCGGCCGTCGGCTCGGTCGGTGCCGCCGGCACGGGCGCTGTCGATGCAGGCGCTGTCGATGCAGGCGGGGTGGTGGCGCGCGCCGCCGGCGGCGTCTCGGGCGTGCGGTCGCCGCACGCGGCCAGCGCCAAAGCGCCTGTGATCATCGCTGCCCAGCTCAGCCTTGACATCATACCTGCCCCGCCCGTTCACCAATTTTTTGGCCATCGACCCTGCAGCGCAATTCAAGTGCCCGCGCGCCTTTGGCAATGCCAGGTCCGATCGGCGTTTTGTCCGTTACCGACATTGCGACCGCCCGAGCCACGGCCATGCGCCGTGCCCAGCGTCCGGTTCACTCACGCACCACATGGGCGTCTCCGTCGCTGCACTGCCGGGTCGGCGCGGTCGTCATTTGGGCTAAAGCGTTTCACTCGCCACCCCCTCGATCAACGGCACGAACCTTACATCGGCAAGCTCGGTGTATTCCAGCCCCGCTTCGGTCCGCTCCACGCGGATCAGTTTTTGAACCCGGTCGGTCTGGCCAACGGGCAACACCATCACGCCGCCTGGGCGCAGCTGATCGAGCAAGGGGCCTGGCGCGTCTTCGGCCGCGGCCGTGACGATGATGCGGTCGAACGGTGCCTGGTGTGGCAGGCCCAGCGTGCCATCGCCGCAGATCACGGTGACATTGCTGCAGCCCAGGCTGAGAAGCACCGCGCGCCCGCTCTCTGCAAGATGGCGGTGCCGCTCGACCGTGTAGATCCGGCGCGCCAGCCGGGCCAGGATTGCGCTTTGATAGCCCGAGCCGGTGCCGATCTCCAAAACCTTGCTGCGCGGCTGCACCCGCAGGGCCTGGGTCATGATCCCCACGATGGACGGCTGGCTGATCGTCTGGCCGCAGGCGATGGGAAAAGGCACATCCTCATAAGCGCGCTCGCGAAAGCTGCGCACCATGAAGGCCGCGCGCGGGGTTGCCTCCATCGCTGCCAGCACGCGGGGATCGGTCACCCCAGCCGAGCGCAGCGTGTAGACAAAGCGCATCAGATCGTCTCTCGATCCGCTCACCCGGCGCTCGCTCTCCTTGGTCTGGGCGGGACCTGCCCCGCCCCGGCGCATGTCGTTTCCGGGCCGGGCATGCATGTCCGACCTCTCGGCCCAGACACTATCCGATTGCCGGGTTGGGGCAAGACATGCCGCGCCGACAGGGGGCGGCGGGGCTCAGAGATGGTCCTGCAGCCCGGCCACCAGATCCCGCGCGGTCAGATCGGCGCGCAGCGGCGTTACGGTGATGGCGCCGCGCTGCGCCTCATAGCCATCGGTTCCGGCCTCGACCGGCTCGTTCTCACGCGGATGCTTGAGCCACAGATAGGTCCGCATATTGGGCGCGCGGTGCGGCTCGACCACAAAGGTCGGTTTGGGTCGATGCCCCTGCCGCGTGGCCAGAACACCCGTCACCTCATCGGCGGGATGGGGCGGAAAATTGACGTTGAAAAAGACGCCGTAGCGCTGATCCTCCCAGATCCCGGCAGCCAGGATCTTTCGCACCACGCCTGCACCATGCACGCGCGCGGCCTGGAACGGGTCGTCGGCGTCGCGGTTGCGCGGCCCCAGCATCTGCGACAGCGCAATGGCGCGGTAGCCCTGCAGCGCCGCCTCCATGGCCCCGCCAACGGTGCCGGAGTAAAGCGTGTCCTCAGCCACGTTGCGGCCGCGATTGACCCCCGAAAGCACCAGATCGGGCGGCGCGTCCTTCATGACATCATGCAGCGCCGCCAGCACACAATCGGCTGGCGAGCCCTCCACTGCCACACGCTGGGGGGCCAGCGTCTGGGTCAGCAGGGGCCGCACAAAGGACACGCAATGCCCCACGCCCGATTGCTCGAAGGCTGGGGCCACGACCCACACATCCTCCGGCCGCCCCGCGAGTTCGAGCGCAATTGCCTCGGCAACTGCCAACCCCGTCGCGGTGATGCCGTCATCATTGACCACAAGGATCCGCATGCCTTGCCCTTCCGTTCAGCCTCAACGCCGCTCTTCTAGTGCACTGACCGCGCCAAGAGAACTGCAGTGGCGTCGCGGGACTGAGCTTTTTTGTGGGCCTCGCCCGGCGTTGTTCCGTGCCCGCGTGTCTTGCTAGGCTGGGGCGCTGCGGCGAGGGAGGGCAGGGCGATGGCGGACGAGTATTATGACGAGGCGGGCGCACAGGCCCAAAAGCGCGTGGCCATGACGGCTGACATGCGCGCCCAGCGGCAGGCCGTGCTCGCCCGGCTTGCCCTGACGCGGGGTGCGCAGGTGCTCGATGTGGGTGCGGGCAATGGGATCATGGCGCAAGAGATCCTCGACATCGTTGGCCCGGATGGCAGCGTCAGCGGCATCGACAGCTCCAACGCCATGGTCGCGATGGCCAAGGCGTTTTGCCCCGGTGGCGATTTCCGGACCGGCTCTGCGACGATGCTGCCCTTCGACGCCGCCGCGTTCGACGCTGTCACAACGGCCCAGGTGCTGTGCTTTGTCGAAGACCGCGCCGCGGCGCTTGCCGAGATGCACCGCGTCTTGCGGCCCGGCGGCCTGTTGGTGATCCTCGACAGCGATTGGGACAGTCTGGTCTGGGCGACCCACCGGCCGGATCTGCTGGCCCGGATCGTCACGATGCTGACGGATGTCTATGCGTCGGCCCATGTGCCACGCCATCTGTCGGCGGACCTGCTGATGGCGGGCTTTGAGATTGCCGACAGAGCCGTGCACCCGCTGACCGCCTGGAGCTTGGACGAAGATCGCTATGCGGGTCAAATCGCCACGATCGCCACCAACATGATGGCCGCATCGGACGCGTTCAGCGCCGCCGATCTCGCCGATTGGACGGCCGATCAGGACGAGTTGGTTGCCAGCGGTCGGTTCATGTTTTCGCTCAATCGCTACATCTTCACAGCCCGCCGCCCGGGCTGATCGCGCGCCTAAAGCCGCTTCACCCGGATCTGGCGAAGCTGGTTGCGTTGCCGCTCCAGCACCTCGAACCGGTAGCCATGAAAGGAAAACACCTGTCCCGCTGTGGGGATGGCCTGGGCTTCATGCATGACGAGCCCTGCGACGGTTGTCGCCTCCTCATCGGGCAGCGACCAGTCCATCGCCCGGTTCAGATCGCGAATCGTGGTCGTGCCGTCCAGGGTCACAGCCCCGTCTGCATCGGGTGTGAAGGCGGGGATGGACGCATCATACTCATCGGTAATCTCGCCCACGATCTCTTCAAGAATATCCTCCAGCGTGACCAGCCCGCGCAGCGCGCCATACTCGTCGACGACCAGCGCAAAATGGCTGTGCCGGCGCAAAAACTGCCGCATCTGATCGTCAAGCGAGGTGGTTTCGGGCACAAACCACGGCTCGGTCACCACCGACATGATGTCGAAGGTCTGCAGGTTCTCCAGCCCTTGCGGCGTGCTTCGGATCAGCCGGTCGACCTCGCGCAAGAGCTCCTTGGCATGGATCACGCCGACAATGTTGTCGGGATCTTCCCGCCAGACCGGAATGCGGGTGTAAGGCGCGTTGAGGCAGTCGGTCAGGATCTCGTCGGGCGGGCTGTCGGCGTCGATCATGAAGATGTGGCGGCGGTGGCTCATCACCTCCTCGACCGTGCGATCGGCCAGGTCGAGCGCGCCCAACAGCCGGTCGCGATCGGCCTTTTCCACCGCGCCTTCGGAATGGTGGAGCGCGATGGCGCCGGCGATCTCCTCGCGCGCCAAGATCGACACCCCGGCATCGGTGCGGACCCCGAACAGCCGCAGCACCGCCTGCACCAGCACCCGCACCCCAGCGACCACCGGCGACAGCACCCGAACCACGATCCTGATGGTTGGGGCAACCCGCTGGGCCGCAGTCTCCGAATAGGTGATGGCATAGGTTTTTGGCAGCACCTCGGCAAAGATCAGCACCAGGGCGGTCATGACCAATGTGGCCAGCGCCACCCCGCCATCGCCGAACAATGCTGTGAAAAGCGAGGTCGCCAGCGCGGCGGCCAGGATGTTGACCAGATTGTTGCCCAACAGCACGGCCCCGATCAGCCGTTCATTGTCCTCGGTCAACAGAAGGGCGGCTTTCGCGCCAGCCGATCCCTTTTCGGCCAGCCCATGGAGCTTGGCACGGCTTGCAGCGGTGAGCGCCGTCTCCGATCCCGAAAAGAAGGCCGACATGACAAGCAGTGCGAGAATGGCCAGTGCGGTCCAGCCCAGCGAGGCATCTACGCTCGCCGTGACGACATCCATTGTGCGATCCCTGATCGACCGGAGCCAATATGCGGCCCCGCTCCTGTTTATGGGTGGCCGGGCGTGATCCGGCAAGCGTGGGGCGCCGCGCAATTTTGCACTCGATCCACGCGCATTGCTCAGCGCGGCCTGTGCCCGATCTCGCGCGTCTCTGCGCGGGCAAGCGGGTGACGCTCCTGGACCAGCCGCTCCAAATCGGCGCGGGCGATATGGGTGTAGATCTCGGTTGTGGCCAAATCGGCATGGCCCAAAAGCGATTGGATGGCGCGCAGATCGGCCCCTCCAGCCAAAAGATGGGTGGCAAAGGCGTGGCGCAGCACATGCGGTGTGACCAGGCCGGGCGCGAGGCCCGCGCGGATGGCCAGATCGGTAACGATGCCATAAAGCGCCACACGGGTCAGATGCCCCGAACGGCCATGTGAGGGGAACAGATGCGGCGAGGCCTCTGGCCGCCGCACCGCCAGCCAGTTTTGCACGGCCGTCCGGGCCGGGGCCGACAGCGGCACCATCCGCTCACGCCCGCCTTTGCCGCGCACCAGCAGCATGCGCGGGTCGCCCCGTAGGGCTGCGGCTTGCAGGGTTGCAAGCTCGCTGACCCGCATGCCGGTGGCGTAGAGCAGTTCGACCAGGCAGATCAGCCGCAGGCGCTCGCGATGCGCTGCCTGGCTTTCGGGCGTCTTCTTGGCCGCGTGGGCGGTGCGCAGCAGCCTGTCCACTTCGTCAAGGCTGAGCGTCTTGGGCAGTCGGTGCAACCGTCCCGCCCCGCGGATCAGGCTGGCCGGATCATCGCCCCGCAAGCCCTCGGCCAAGGCAAACCGGTGAAGCTGGCGCAGCGCGGCCAGGCGGCGGGCCCGGGTTGCCGGGGCCAAACCGCGCTGTTCGAGCTGGGAGAGATAGGCCTCGATCACGGGCGTCTGGGCGGTTTGCGGATCAGCCCCGCGGTCGGCCAGGTGGGCGATGTAATCAGCCAGATCGCGCAGATAGGCAGCAACTGTGTTGGCGCTCGCACCGCGTTCGGCCACCAGCGCGTCGAGAAACAGCGCCACCCAGGGATGCGCGTTGGCCGCTCGAGCCAGGGAGCGTTGCGGCTTTTTCGTCATTCGGCGCGGGCGGCCAGCAGGGTTTGTGCGGCAATGCGCCGCGCACAACGCTCAAGCCCCAGCCATCGCAACACGACCAGCGCTTCGGTCAGATCTCCTGGATCGATCTGCGGCCCGGCATCGAGCAGCCGCAGCGCGATGAGCAATGCTTCGCCGCGGCGGCTGTCTTGCAGGATCAGCGCGAGCGTTTGGGGCGGGTCCTGAAGGGCCTGTGCCGAAAATGCCGCGGCAACCGCCCGGGCAAACCGGCCGCCGGTCAGCGGCACGGGTGCGCCCGACAAGGCCGCGCTGGCGGCGTGGACCGCGCGGTTTTGCGGGTCCGGTGCGGGTGAGAGCCAGGCCGAGGCCTCTCGCACCCGGTCACCCAACAGCAAGAGCGCCGCGACCCGGGCGTCCCCGCCCGCATTGGGTCGAAGCTTGGCCAGGGCCGGCGCATATTCGCGCGCCAGGGCCACCCGCAGCCCCAGCGGCGTGAGCATCCGGTCAGCCCGCGCCAGCGCGGCGCGGATGTCGGCGCGCTTTTCACTGGCCAGAGCGGCATCCAGTTTCTGGATCGTGGCCGAGCGGCTCCACACCCCGCCCGAGGCCGCTGGCGTCTCGGCCCGATAGGCCGCAAACAAAAGCGGGAACGGGGCACCGCCGGACGCAACCAACCGCTCGGCTGCCAGCATGCGTGCCCGGGGCGGGGCGGTGCTTGTCAGGTCAAGATGCGCATAGGCCAGCGGCAATCCGGCATCGACCGTGCCGGCGCCGCCGGCCCCGATGGCAAGCAACATCCGATAGACCAGCGGGCTGACCGGCTGCGGCAAGGCAATCCGATCTTCGGGCGCGGTTTCGGTCACTTCCAAATAGCGCGACAGCAACTCGGCCATGGCCGGCGACAAGGTGCGCGCTTCCCGCGCGACCGCAAGGCTAAGCACCGCCTGTCGCCACTCCTGCCGCTGCGCCAGGCAGAAGATGCGCGCCGCATCGGTCGGCGCCACGCCCGGATGCGACAGGAGATCGACGCAGGCCTGCTGGTCTTGCCCGGTCAGAAGGGCGATGTCGAAGCTGCGGCGCAGCGCCTCGATCCGGGTCAACCCGCTTGCAGCAAGCAACGCCTGCGCCTCCTCAAGCGCGCCCAGGGCGACAAGACGCTCGCTGCGCGCCAGCAAAACGCCACTGGCATCGGCAGAGCCGCGCGGCACCATCAGTTGAGTGATCATGAGCCGCCGGAAAAGATCGCGCGCAGCGACGACGCCGGTGCCCCGCACCTGCTCGATGAGGCGCCGCACCCGCAGGGCCGACGCCTGTGCCCAGAGATCCTCCGGCAGCCCTGCATCGGCGGCGGAAAGAAGGCCCGGACCCAGCGGCCGCACATCCTCAAGCCGGGCGATTTCCACCCCGCGGGTGCGATCTGGGGCGGGTTGCGCTGCCCGCAGGGCGTCGGAAAGCCATGGAATGGCGCTGAGCGGTTCGGCCCCATGGGCAATCGGCACCAGAGCTGTCCAGGCCAGCAGAGCCGCCCCTCCCAAGGCGCCGGCGCGGGGCCGGCGGGGCCCGAGTGGGCGTCCACAGCTGCCGGCGCGGGGGTGGCCCGGGCTATCCGTCCTGAGACAGCGGAACATCGATCTCTCGCTCGCCGGGGGTGATCGACAGATCTGCAAACGCGGCATAGACCAGAAAGGCCAGCAGGGCCAAACCCAGAAGATAGATCAGATACCGCCAGATGCGTCCCACGCCGTCCTCATTCCCCGCTCGCTCTGCCCGCGCGGCGTGCTCTCGCGCCGCACTTTGGTGGTTTGGCCCGTCGGGGGCGCCGCGCGCCGGACCCTCGGAC
>JBCDDO010000100.1:0-8567 GCA_039180245.1 Pseudomonadota bacterium
CCTTCCTGGCTCCAGCCCCAGTTGTAGTCCGCCGTCAGGTGGTAGGCTACTCGGTCGGAACCGAACTGGTTCTTGATCACCGGGGCCAGGGCAGCGCCCGACATTTCGGTGTTGAAGAAGTGCCGGAAGCCGTTGGCCTTTTTGTCCTTGCCGGTGGTGTCGTTGGAATGCGTCAGCCCGGCCATGAAGATGACGCCGGCTTCCTGGCAATAGGCCTGCACGGCCACCGCCACGCCCGAGGACGAGCCGCCGGTGATCATGATCGCGCCATCGGCTTCGACCATGCGTTTGGCCGAGGAGCGCGCTGCGTCGGATTTGGTCTGGGTGTCGCCGGTGACGTAGACCACCTTTTTGCCGTTGATGCCGTCGCCCTGCAGCGCCTTCGAGGAGAAGGTGTTGAGCATGCCGGCATCGCCTTCGCCGTTCAGATGCTCGACGGCCAACTCATAGGCGCGCAGCTCGTCTGCCCCCTCATCGGCATACGCGCCGGTCTGGGGCACGTTGAACCCCAGCGTGACCGTGGAACCGGTCGGCTCATTGGTGTAGGCGTGGGCGCGCCCGGTGAAAATCGTTGGCGCCGCAAGACCGGCCCCCAGTACCGCACCGCTTTTGAGCAGCCCGCGGCGGCTAATCGCCAGTTTTGTCATTGAGTCCTCCCGACTTCCTGGATGTTCGGACCAGCACGCACGCGAAACGCGGCGCCGATCACGCAGAGAGTAGGAGCAGTTTTGTAAAACTGGCAATAAATATATGTTTTTTCGGTCTATTTCTGTAAATTGTGTGACAGTGCCCTCAGATAAGGTGCAAATATTTTACATTGCGCTGCAGCACAAACTGCGTCTGCTTTCAGCAGACGCAGTTCCAATCCGGCGTCATTGCAGGGCGATCTAGCCCGCTGCCAGCACCGAAAATTCGATGCGCCGGTTGAGCGCCCGGTTGCGCCGCGTCGTGTTCGGGACCACCGGACGGTCTTCGCCAAACCCGCGTGCCACGATCCGCTGTGCCGCGATCCCGGCGCCAACCAGCCAGTCGGCGACGGCCTGCGCTCGGGCCCGCGACAGGCGCTGGTTGAGCTGGGCGGATCCGACCGAGTCGGTATGTCCGGCCACCATGATCCGCAGACCCGGGCAGCGCGCAGCAATGTCGGCAACCGTGGTCAGAAGCGGCTCGCTTTCCAGATCAAGCTCGGCGCTGCCGGGGGCGAAATAGACCGCGCCGGTTCGCGAAAGCGCATCGAACCGGGTCTCACAGGCTGTCGCGTCAAGCGCATCGGGTTCGAGCGCGGCACGCTGCTGGGTCTGGTACGTCGCCGTCGGCGGGGTGCTCTCATCGGCCACCTGCGTGGTGTCGACCGCTCGCGGCACAACCGCGCTCGGCACGTCGGCAGAGGCCACGAGATCGGGTGCAGTTTCTGCATCGCGCTTGAAGATGAAATCGAAGGACACCGAGCCTGCGGGAATGATGGCGACATTTGCCGCCTCCTCAAGTCGGGCGACCCCCTCGGCGAGGTTGAAATCCGCCGCGGCGATTGGAATTGGCGTGGTCGAGGACACCGAGACCAGCCCATCGGCGATCAGCGTGACCACGATCTCGGCCGTCATCTCGCGCGTCACACCATGCAGATCAAGCGTGTAGGCAACCCGAACAGGCAAGCGCCGCACCAGCTCCAAATCGCGCAGCGCGGCGGGATCGATCTTCAGACCGACCGTGGCAACGGGATACTTATAGGTCTCAAAGAACAAAAACCGCATCCGCACATTGCGCAGATCGATGCCCGTATCGACCGATTCCAAAGCGATCCGAACCTGGGCGCGGCCTGTATCGTCGATATCGCCGGAAAGCTGCGCGATCTTGCTCGACTCGATGACCGTGACGTTTTTGACCGATTGGAAGCGCAGATTCGATGCCTCGGGCACAAGCGTCCAACCCGGTGCAAACGGATTCGCAACAGCCGCCCCGGACAGGCACGCCAGTGCAAGAACTGCGCCAAGACAGATCGCCGCCAATCGACTGAAAACGTGCAGCATTCGTTTCTCCCCAGCGCTCCGCGCAGCTTCCATCATAGTTACGCAACTCTGTTAACTGTCTGTTGCTCTTCGCCGTCTAGCATCCCAAAATGTACCGCACAACGCTGACCCGATCCGTGGCCGGCGTCACGGAAGGTTGCATAAATGTTCGTTTTGTTGCGCGCTGTGCTTGCGCTCACGCTTTTGGCCGCGCCGGCGCAGGCAAGCGAGAGAATTGCGCTGATCATCGGCAATGGCGCCTATGATCATGTGCCCGCGCTCGACAATCCGGGCGCGGATGCCCGGCTCATTGCCCGCACGCTCGGCGCACTCGGCTTTGAAGTCACTTTGAAGATCGACGGCACTCAGAGCGAGATGAAGCGGGCAATTGCGGAATTTGGGCGGCGTTTGCGCAATGCGGGGCCAGACGCGGTCAGCCTTTTTTACTATGCCGGGCATGGCGTGCAGGCGCAGGGTGCGAATTACTTGGTCCCGACCGATGCGATGGTCGCAGATGAGGCGGATCTCTATCTTGTCGGTGTCGAGGCCGATTGGGTGCTGCGCCAGATGGCATCGGCCCGGATCCGAACAAGCATCGTGATCCTGGACGCATGTCGGGACAATCCCTTCGCCGAGCAAGGCCTGCAGGCGCAGGGTCTTGCACGAATGAACGCGCCGACCGGCAGCTTCGTTGCCTATTCCACATCGCCTGGAGCTGTCGCGCTGGACGGGGCCGGCGCGAACAGCCCGTTCACCTCGGCGCTCGCGCATGAACTGACTGTTCCCAACCGCCCGATCGAGGAGGTGTTCCGCGCCGTGCGGGCCCAGGTCGTTGCCCAAACCAGCGGCATGCAAACGCCCTGGGACAGCTCGTCGCTGATCGATGCATTTTACTTTGTCGAAGGCAACACGCCATCCAGCCCCAGTGCGGCCGAAACACAGCTTTGGAACTCGGTTCGCGACAGCGGAGATCTGGTCGAGCTGGCCTTGTTCCTCCGCGCCTATCCCGACAGCGTCTATGCCGAAGAGGCACGGCGCATGATCGTCGCGCGTTCGTCCTCGGCGTCCGAGCAACCGGTCGCTTCGGCGCCTGCGCCCCCCGCAGCCCCGGCGCGCGAGCCTCAGCCCAGCGCCGATCCTCCCGCACCGCCGGCCGCGGACACGGCGCAGGACCTTTCTGATGAGGAGGCGATGTTTGCTGCTGCCATGGCGGCCGACGTGGCCGCTGCATTCCAGGCCTATCTTGACGTCTATCCCAACGGCCGGTTCGTCGCACAAGCAAAGGAGCGCATCGCGCTGCTGTCGGACCCGGCCCAGGCTGCTCTCACGCCACCTGCCCCACCGGCCGAAAGACCATCGGACAGCGCGCCGGCCGACCCGGTCGAACCCGTCGACATTGCCCAGCTGACCGTCACCTTCGAAACACCGCTGCCCCTTGCAACCCGGGCGTTGCGGGGACGCAGCCTGCGCGAGATCGTCTCCAGCTCGCCTGACTACCCGCCGATCGAGGGTCTCAACCCGTCGCTTTGGCAGGGCCAACCCTGCAGTGCCTGCCATCAATGGACGGCGGATGCGCTCTGCACCCAGGGGCAGTTTTACCTAGCCGCACCGGAGGCGCGGATCGTTGGCAAGAAGCACCCCTTTGGCGAGGAGTTCCTGTCGACCCTGGCCAGATGGGCGGAAACCGGCTGCAACTGACGCAGGCCTGAGGATGGCCGGCATGCTGACGCTGGGGCAGCGTCGCGCCGGACCGTCCAGTCAGCGTGCCCTTTCGATACCGACCCAGCCAAAGGCCCAACGCGGCCTTGGGTCCGCCCCGCAGCACCGCCTGATCCCGCAGGTCTTTTCCAGCAGATGAGAGAGCGCCGCACACCTGTGCCGATCTTCTGTGCAATGGCGACAATGCTTGGTAAGGGAACAAAAAAGGGGAGGAGACATGTCCACGATCGCCATGCCTGCACCGGATGCCGGGCTCATCGAGCGCAAAAACGAGATCGTGGCCGCCCTGCAAACGGCCGTCCCCGGCGCAGTGATCTCGGATGTTTCGGAAACGCGCGCCTATGAATGCGACGCCCTGACCGCCTATCGCTGCCCCCCGCTCGCCGTGGTTTTGCCGCGCTCGACCGAGGAGGTGGCCGCCGCGATGCGGGCCTGTCATCGCCTGGGCGTGCCGGTCGTGCCGCGCGGGGCTGGCACATCGCTGGCCGGCGGTGCGCTGCCGACCGCAGATTGTGTGGTCATCGGCACCGCACGGCTCAGCAGGGTGCTGGAGGTCAGCACCGCCGACCGGCTGATCCGCGTGGAAACCGGCATCACCAACCTGGCCGTGTCGGCAGCAGTCGAGGCGGAGGGCTTCTTCTATGCCCCCGACCCGTCGAGCCAGCTCGCCTGCGCCATCGCTGGCAATATCGCGATGAATTCCGGCGGGGCGCATTGCCTGAAATACGGGGTGACGACCAACAACCTGCTCGCCCTGCGCATGGTGATGGCCGATGGCACCATCGTGGAGCTCGGCGGGCCGGACGGCGCCGCGCCCGGCTATGACCTTGCCGGTCTCGTCTGCGGATCCGAAGGTCAGCTCGGCATCGTGACCGAAGCGACGCTGCGCATTCTGCCCAAGCCCGAAGGCGCACGGCCGGTTTTGATCGGCTTTGACGATGCTGAAACCGCCGGCACCTGCGTGGCCGACATCATCCGCTCGGGCATTTTACCGGTGGCCATCGAGTATATGGACCGGCCCTGCATCCGCGCGACGGATGCGTTTTCGGGCGCGGGCTATCCGGATGTTGAGGCGCTGCTGATCGTCGAGGTCGAGGGTTCGGAGGCCGAGATTGCCGACCAGCTCAGCCGCGTGGTCGCGATCGCCGAACGGCTCGCCCCAAGCGCCTTGCGCGAAAGCGGCAGCGTTGCGGAATCCGCGATGATCTGGAAGGGCCGCAAGGCCGCGTTCGGGGCGATGGGTCAGATCAACGACTATATGTGCCTGGACGGCACGGTCCCGGTCAGCGCCCTGCCGCAGGTCCTGCGCGGCATCGGCGAGATCTCGGCGCGGCACGGGCTTGACTGCGCAAATGTCTTTCATGCCGGCGACGGCAACATGCACCCGCTGATCTTGTTCGATGCCAATAAGGCGGGCGATCTGGAGCGCGCTGAGGCGATGGGCGCCGATATCCTGAAACTCTGCGTCGATGCTGGCGGGTGTCTGACCGGCGAGCATGGGGTCGGCATCGAAAAGCGCGATCTGATGGGCGTGCAATACGCCGCGGCGGATCTTGAGGCGCAGATGCAGGTGAAGGATGTGTTCGATCCGGGCTGGCTCCTGAATGCGGCCAAGGTGTTTCCGCTGTCGGTGAGCGCTGCGCGGAGAGCCGGGTGACCCCGCCTGCCGCCGAAACCGCGGCGACGTCCTCGGCCGTGACGCCCGAACGGCCACTCGCCCCAGACAGCGAGGCGCAGCTTGCCGAAGCCATCCGCGCCGCCAACGGCCCCCTTCGCATCGCCGGTGGCGGCACCAGGGCCGGGTGGGGCGCGCCGAGCACCGGGCGCCCGCTTTCGACCGCCGGGCTTTCGGGCATCACGCTTTATGAGCCCGGCGCGCTCACCCTGGTTGCGCGCGCGGGAACGCCGCTTGCCGAGATCGAGGCGGCACTGGCGGCCGAGGGGCAGATCCTGCCCTTCGAGCCCCCCGACCACGCCGCGGCCATGGGCCGCGTGGGCACACCGACGATAGGCGGCGCGGTTGCGGTGAACGCCGCCGGACCGCGCCGGGTCCGCGCCGGGGCCTGTCGGGACGCGCTGATCGGGCTGCGGCTCGTCACCGGTGCGGGCGAGATCATCAAAAATGGCGGGCGGGTGATGAAAAACGTCACCGGCTATGATCTGGTCAAGCTCATGGCCGGCAGCTTCGGCACGCTGGGCGTGCTGACCGAGGTCAGCTTCAAGCTGCTACCCGCGCCGCAAACTGTGGCAACGCTCACGCTGCAGGGTCTGGACGACCGCGACGCGGTGGCGCTGATGGCAGCGGCCCTTGGCACCTCCTTCGAGGTCAGCGGTGCTGCACATCTTGTCACGGGCCAAAGCCGCGAAACCCATCTGCGGTTGGAGGGGCTGGAGGCGTCGGTCGCCTACCGCGCCGAGGCCTTGCAAAGCGCGCTGCACGGGGCCGGTATACCCGGCGCGGCAGATCTGACCGTCACGCGCGACCGAGATGCCGGTCCTTGGGCGGCGCTGCGCGATCTCGGCGCTTTTGCCGGCGCCGCGGGCGATCTTTGGCGCATCGCGCAGCGGCCCTCGCAGGCCGCCGAGGCGGTCGCGGCGCTGCGGCCAGCCCGGCATCTTCTCGACCATGGCGGCGCGACGCTTTGGGCCCTGATGCCCGAAGGCACGGATGCCCGCGCCTTGCTGCCGGCGCACGCGACGCATGCAACGCTGGTGCGGGCCGCCGACGACACCCGCGCCCGGCTGGGCGCCTTTCCGCGCGAGGCCGACGCGGTCGCCGCCCTGGCGCGGGGTTTGCGCGCAAAGTTCGACCCGCGCGGCATACTCAATCCCGGGCTCATGGGCTGACATGCAGACACAGTTTTCGGACACGCAGCTTGCCGATCCGCAGATCGCGCGCTCCAACCAGATCCTGCGATCCTGCGTGCATTGTGGGTTTTGCACCGCGACCTGCCCAACCTACCAGCTATTGGGAGATGAACTCGACAGCCCGCGCGGCCGGATCTACCTGATCAAGGAGATGTTGGAGACCGGGCGCGACCCCGATCCCAAGACGGTGACCCATATCGACCGCTGCCTGAGCTGCCTGGCCTGCATGACGACCTGTCCGTCGGGCGTACACTATATGCATCTGGTCGATCATGCCCGCGAATACATCGAGGAGCGGTATCGCAGGCCCTGGGACGAGCGCGCGCTGCGCTGGATCCTGGCGCGCATCCTGCCCTATCCGATGCGGTTTCGCCTGGCCATGCTGGGTGCGCGCATCGCCCGGCCGTTCCGGCGGCTGGTTCCGGATGCGCGGCTGCGCGCGATGCTGGAGATGGCGCCCGGCACGCTGCCCCCGGTCAGCCGCAATGACGACCCACAGGTATTTCCCGCCCATGGGCCTCGGCGCATGCGGGTGGCGCTGATGACCGGATGCGCCCAGCGCGCGCTGAACACCGACATCAACGATGCCACGATCCGGCTGCTGACCCGTCATGGGGCCGAGGTGGTGGTGGCCGAGGGTGCCGGATGCTGCGGCGCACTGACCCATCACATGGGCAAGACCGCCGAAAGCCACGCCACCGCGGCGCGCAACATCCGCGCATGGGTCCGAGAGATCGATGGGGACGGACTTGATGCAATTGTGATCAACACCTCGGGCTGTGGCACCACGGTCAAGGATTACGGCCATATGTTCAGCCAGACCGCACTGGCCGCGGATGCCGCCCGGGTGGCAGACCTCGCCCGGGACATCTCGGAAGTGATGGTCGAGCTTGGGCTCGACACGGTCTCGGCACCGCCCCTGAAGGTTGCCTATCACGCCGCCTGCTCGCTCCAGCATGGGCAAAAAATCACCGGCCATCCCAAAACCCTCCTGCGCAAGGCTGGTTTCGATCTGGTCGAGCCGGCCGAAGGGCATCTCTGTTGCGGCTCGGCCGGCACCTATAATCTGATGCAGCCGGAGATTTCCGCCCAGCTCAAGGCCCGCAAGCTTGCCAATATCGAGGCCACGCAGCCGCAGGTCATCGCCGCGGGCAATATCGGCTGCATGATGCAGATCGGGGCTGCGACCGAGATCCCGATGGTGCACACGGTCGAGCTGCTCGACTGGGCCACGGGCGGTCCTAAGGCGCCGGCACTGACCTGAGTCAAACGCAACTCCGCCATGCGATCGCATACGATCCGTTGACAAGTCGCCTCCCGGCTTTCTTTGTGGTGACGCAACGACAAGGCGGTCAGGAGGAAGCCTCATGAAGGACGAGACCCCGGACATCGATCCGATCGAGACCCGCGAATGGCGCGAGAGCATCGAGGATGTGATTGACCGGGACGGGCCAGACCGGGCGCATTACCTTTTGGACAATGCGGTTCAGGTGGTGCGCCAGCACGGCGCCAACCTGCCCTTCTCCGACACCACCGAATACGTCAACACCATCCCCCATGATCAGCAGCCCGACTATCCGGGCGATCTGGCGATGGAATGGCGCATCCGGACCATCAACCGCTGGAACGCCATGGCGACTGTGGTCAAGCGCAACCGGATCTCGTCCGAGTATGGCGGGCATATCGCCAGCTTTGCCTCGGCCGCGGTGCTTTATGACATGGGCCTCAACCATTTCTGGCGTCCGCGCACGGCCGATCATGGCGGTGATCTGGTGTTCTTTCAGGGCCATGCGGTGCCCGGCATCTATGCGCGCAGC
Source organism: Pseudomonadota bacterium (assembly GCA_039180245.1). GTDB lineage: Bacteria > Pseudomonadota > Alphaproteobacteria > Rhodobacterales > Rhodobacteraceae > J013. Next base: position 8,411 of record JBCDDO010000100.1, read on the forward strand.
TTCATGGAGGGCAGGATCAGCCGCGAACAGATGGAGAATTTCCGCTCAGAAGTGTCGGGCCAGGGGCTGTCGAGCTATCCGCATCCCTGGCTGATGCCCGATTACTGGCAGTTTCCCACCGTCTCAATGGGGCTGGGACCCCTGATGGCGATCTACC
>JBCDDO010000101.1:0-8552 GCA_039180245.1 Pseudomonadota bacterium
AGAGCAATGCAGGCCCATCCGCACCCAAGGCCCGGCCATGCGCCCCCGGTTGCAGCCGACGCGCCCGGGCTCTATATCTCTGCGCGAGGGGTTGGTGCGGGCGAGCGCCTCGCCAACCCGGTCAGGTCCGGAAGGAAGCAGCCGTAACGAGCCCCGTTCGGGTCGTGTCCAACCTCTCACCAACATCCCGACGCGGAATCCATCACCCTGCGGGGCGCGGCACACGGACGCCATCGGCGTCTCGACCGGGCGGAATTGACCTCGGGGGCTGCCAGCTCAGAAGATGAAGAGAAGCGCCATGGCCAGCCACACGGTCAACACGGCGCTGATCAGGATGCGCGGCGCGCTCCGCCAGCCTCGACGACGACGGCGGCGCAACAGCACGCGGCTTTCGGTCAATACAGATCCACGCGTATCGTTCACAGGCTGACCTACCAACACAGAACCACTCCACATCTGCGGCTCCTCATCCGTAAGGAGAATCGCGTACAAGCTGTAATATATGTCTCACACAACCGGCGTTTCCACGACCAATCCAAGGCGGCATTGCGGCTGTGTGTCGAAAATCGTGGCAAAGTGCCGAGTTTTGCGGCGCTTTGCGCGTCTGGACGTCAATTTTGCCCGAAATAGCGGCGAAATCTGGGCGATCTTTTCGGCCATCCCGTCCCAAAACGCAAAAATGTGACCCAGCGCGACCCGGGTGGTCCGGGATCGGCCGGCCTGCAGACGCGCCGCCCGGGGTCGCGCATGGTGGACGCGGCGGGTGCCGCGCTTTAGGCTTGGTCAGCGCAAGGGGGGCCAAGAGGGGGCGATGACCGACGCTGCCACATATCAGGTGCTGGCCCGAAAATACCGCCCACAGGTCTTTGCCGATCTGGTCGGGCAGGAGGCCATGGTCCGCACCCTGACCAATGCCTTTGCCGCCGACCGCATCGCCCATGCCTTCGTGCTGACCGGGGTGCGCGGGGTGGGCAAGACCACCACCGCCCGGATCATCGCAAAGGGCCTGAATTGCGAAGGGCCCGACGGCAAGGGCGGGATCACCGTCTCCCCTTGCGGCGTCTGCGGCCCCTGCCGGGCGATCGCCGAGGGCCGGCATGTCGATGTGCTGGAGATGGATGCGGCCACCCACACCCAGGTCGACCGGATGCGCGAGCTTCTGGCCTCGGTGCCCTACCGGCCGGCCGAAAGCCGCATGAAGATCTATATCATCGACGAGGTGCATATGCTCAGCACCGCGTCCTTCAATGCGCTGCTCAAGACGCTGGAGGAACCGCCGGCGCATGTGAAATTCATCTTCGCGACCACCGAGATCCGCAAGGTGCCGGTCACCGTCCTGTCGCGCTGCCAGCGCTTCGATCTGCGCCGGATCGAGCCCGAGGTGATGACCGAATTCCTGACCGGCATTGCCCAGAAGGAAGGGGCCCAGATCGACCCCGATGCGCTCGCGCTGATCGTGCGGGCGGCCGAGGGCTCGGCCCGCGACGCGCTCTCGCTCCTCGATCAGGCCATCGCTCATGGCGCCGGCGCCACCGACCGCGAGGCGGTGCGCCAGATGCTGGGCCTTGCCGATCGCGGCCGGGTGCTCGACCTTTTTGAACTGATCATGCGCGGCGAGGTGGCCGGCGCGCTTGCCGAGCTCTCGGCGCAATATGCCGCCGGCGCCGATCCGCTGGCCGTGCTGCGCGATCTGGCCGAGGTCACGCATTGGATCTCGGTGCTCAATGTCGCCCCGGATGCGGCCGAGGACCCCACCATCGCGCCGGATGAACGCCGCCGCGGCCGCGAGCTGGCCGAGCGTCTGGCCATCCCGGCCCTGGCGCGCAGCTGGCAGATGCTGCTCAAGGCGCTGGACGAGGTCGCAACCGCGCCCAATGCGATGATGGCCGCCGAGATGGCGATCATCCGCCTCACCCATGTGGCCGATCTGCCCGCCCCGGCCGATCTGGTGCGGCGCCTGTCGCAGGCCGGCACGGGCGCAAGCGCCCCGCATGGACCCGCCGGCACCACCCCGTCCCCGCCTGCCCGGCCGGCGCCGGCGCAATCGGCCCAGAACGTCCCGCAGCTGTCTGGGAACCTGTCCGCCCAGCAGAGCACGCAGCCGAACCCACAGCCGAACCTGCAGTCGACCCTACAAACGGGCGCGCAGCCGAACCCGCCCCTGCAACCGGGTCTTGATCCGCCCATGCAGGCCAGTGCGACCGATCCGTTAGGGCCCGGTGCCCAGCCCGTCTCTGCCCCCGCCTATCCGCCCGTCTCTCAGCCCATCTCTCAGCTCGGCGCCCAGCCGATCCCTCAAACGATCACCCAGCCCGCCGGCGCGCCCGCCCTGCAGCCGGAGCTGCGACAAGATCCCGGGTCAGAATTGGGGCCAGCTCCAGGGCCAACTCCCGCGCCAACTCCCGGGCCAGAATTGGGGCCAGCCATGGGACCGCAGCCATCCGCCCAGGCCCTGCCGCAGCGCTTTGAGGATGCGGTCGACATGATCCGCACCGCCCGCGACATGCGGCTTCTGCTCGATCTGGAGCGGCATCTGCGCCTGGTCGCCTACAGCCCCGGCCGGATCGAGTTTCAGCCCACGCCCGACGCCCCGCCGCGCCTGGCAAGCGACCTCGCCCACCGGCTCGGCGCGCTGACCGGCACGCGCTGGGCGGTCTCGATCGCGGCCACCGGCGGCGGCGCCACCCTGGCCGAGGCCCGCGACGCCGCCGCGCGCGACCTGCGCAGCCGCATGGCCGAACACCCGCTGGTTGCCGCGGCGCTGGCAACCTTTCCCGGCGCCGAGATCCGCGAGATCCGGCCCGGGCCCGGCACCGGCGCAGCAGCCGCGCCCGATCCCGCAGCGAATGCGGCCGATGCACCGATTTACATTGATCCCGAAGACGCGCCGGACGATTGGGATCCCTTCGACATGATGCCCGGCGAAGAGGAGTGACAGATGCTCAAGGGTCTTGGCGGCCTTGGCGACATGGCCAAGCTGATGAAACAGGCGCAGGAGATGCAGGCCAAGATGGCCGAAGTGCAGGAGCGGCTGGAGGCCATGGAGGTCGAGGGCAGCGCCGGGGCCGGCATGGTCCGCGCCTGGGTCTCGGCCAAGGGCGGGGTCAAGCGGGTGTCCATCGACCCCTCGCTCTTTTCGCAGGAAGACCGCGAAGTGGTCGAGGATCTCGTCGTCGCGGCCTTGCGCGAGGCGCAGGACAAAGCCGGTGAGGCGGCCGCCGCCGAAATGGCCCAGGTGACCGAGGGCATGCCAATGCCCCCCGGCATGAAGCTTCCCTTCTAAGGATCCGCCCCCATGCAGGGCAGCGCCGGCTCGGAACTCGAGCGTCTGATCGAGCTGATGGCGCGGCTGCCGGGGCTGGGGCCGCGCTCGGCCCGGCGGGCGGTGCTGGCCATGATCAAGCGCCGCCAGCTTTTGATGGACCCGCTGGCCCGCATGCTGACCGAGGTTGCCCAAACGGTGCGCGAATGCCCGATCTGCGGCAATCTGACCACCGGCGACATCTGCGACATCTGCGCCGACCCGCGCCGCGATCAGGCCACGCTCTGCGTGGTTGAGGATGTCGCCGATCTCTGGGCCATGGAGCGCGGCGCCATCTTCCGCGGCCGCTACCATGTTCTGGGCGGGGTGCTCTCGGCGCTGGACGGGGTCGGGCCCGAGGAGCTGGGCATCCCCCGGCTTGCCACGCGCATTGCCAGCGAGGGCACGCGCGAGGTGATCCTGGCGCTGAACGCGACCGTCGAGGGCCAGACCACCGCCCATTACCTGGCCGAGGCGCTGGCCCCGTCCGGGGTGAAGATCACCAGCCTCGCGCAGGGCGTGCCGATGGGCGGCGAGCTCGATTATCTCGACGATGGCACCATCGCCGCGGCCCTGCGGGCGCGCCGGCCGGTCGCCTGAAGCGCTTTGGATTTGTTAACCTATTTCCTAAAACTCGCATGAATTTCGCGGCGTTTCGGGGTATACACTCCCCAGATCGGCGGCGCTGCGGGGTGTTGCGTAGGCTGGGGGCTGAGGCGCGGCCCGCCGATCGACGCTCTCCCACCGGTGACCGTGACACCACCGCCCAAAGCGGAGGTCCGAGCCCTAACCGCCCGGGCCGGGATCGGCCACCGGTTCGCGCGGCCTGCGCCGCAGCAGCGCCTCGCGCTGGGCAATGTAGATCGCCGCCCCCACGATGATCGCCGCGCCGAGCAAGGTGCCGGCATCCGGCGTCTCGGCATAAAGCACATAGCCCGCCACCCCCAGGATCACCAACCGCAGATAGGTGATCGGGCCGAACACCGCCGCCTCGCCATGGCGGTAAGCCTGAATATCGGCCAGCCCGCGCGCGCCGCCAAAGATCACCACCCCGATCACCGCCGCCCAGATCCAACCCGTTTGCGGCAGCGACCAGACCGGCAGCGCCACCGGCAGCGTCACCGCAACGCTGATCGCGGTGGCGGTCAGAAAGGTGGAAAACGCGCCATCGGCATTGGCCAGGTTGCGCGACAGGCTCAGCGCCAGCGCAAAGGTCATCGCCGAGCCAAGGGCTGCGAGCATGGCAAAATCGGGCAGGGCCGCGCCCGGGCGCAGAATGATCAGCGTGCCCAAAAACCCAACCGCCACCGCGGCCCAGCGGCGCGGGCCCACCCGCTCACCCTGCAGCGGCCCGGCCAGGATGGTTGCGAAAATCGGCGCGGTCAGAAACAGCGTCACCGCCACGGCGATGGGCAGTTTCGACACCGCGTAAAACCCCATGATCAGCGAGACCGAGATCAGAAGCCCGCGCAAAAGATGCAGCCGGGGGTTGGAGATGCGCAGCCCGCCGCGCAGCATGGGAAAGGCCGCCAGAAGCAGCGCCAGGGTAAGGGCGGAGCGCAGAAACACCACCATCCGGCTGTCGAGCCCGGCCGTCGCCTCGCGCACCGTGAGGAGCATGCCGCTGGCCATCAGGGCCGAAAACAGCATCCAGAGGGCGCCGCGAAAATTGTCGCGCGCGGCAGGCCCGGCCCCGGCTGCAAGCTCCGCCGATGCCGATGCCGTGGCCCTGTCTGATGTCGATGCCGTGGCCGCAGGTGGTCCGGCGGTCTGGGATGCAGGTTTGGAGAGGCCGGCCATGCCCCTCCATCTGCCGCACATTGGGTGAGGTCAAGCGAAACCGCCGCAAAACCCCACCCGGCGCGCCCCATCAGGGACCCCCGCTCGCACCAGACCCGCGCCCGACCCTGCGCCCGACCTCGCGCCCGACCTCGCGCCCGGCTCCACGTCCGACCCCGCGCCCTCACCCCTAGGCCCGACACTACGCCCTCACCCCTGGGCCCGACCCTACGCCCGTCGGCCCGCCCGCCAAAAGACCCGCCAGCAGCGGATTGCCAAACCCCGACCAGTGGCTATGGTGCCGCCATGCAAACCCGCACCCTGTCTGCCCTGCGATGGCTCGCCGCGCCCCTGCTTGCGCTGCCGCTCTGGACCGGCACAGCCCAGGCCAGCGACAGCGCGCGCTGCGCCGATCCCGATGCAGCACCCAGCGAAGCGGTGCGCGCCTGCGACCGGCTCTTGGCCTCGGGCCGGCTTTCGGTGCGCGAACAGGCCCGCGCCCTGGTCAACCAAGGGGCGGCATGGATCGCGCTGGGCAGCTACAGCCAGGCGATCACCGCCTTCAACAGCGCCGAGCGGCGCGACCCCCGCATCCATCTGATCTACACCAATCGCGGCTATGCCCACGCGCGGCTCAACCAGCTTGACGATGCGCTGGCCGATTACGGCCGGGCGCTGGCCATGCAGCCGGGCGATCCGCTGGCGCTGATGGAGCGCGGCGCGCTCTTGCTGCGCATGGGCCGGGCTAAGGAGGCGCTGGCCGATTTCGACGCGCTGCTGCGCCGGGCGCCACAGGATGCCGATGTGCGCTTCAACCGGGCCCTGGCCCTGACCGCGCTGGGGCGCACCGAGGATGCGGTGCGCGCGCTCACCCGGCTGACCGTGTCCGCCCCGGGCGATGCCGCGGTCTGGATGGAGCTTGGCCGCGCGCGCATGGCCAGCGACCCCGCCACCGCCATCAAGGACCTCACCGAAGCGATCCGCCTCGCGCCGGAATGGGCCGAGGCGCATATGCTGCGCGGGCAGATCTATGACGGGCTGGGCCAGACCGCCCGGGCCGACCGGGATTTCCTGCGCGCCTATGAGCTTGGCTATCAATCGGGCTGGCTGACCGAACGCGTGGCGGGGATCCGCAACCGCTGAACCCGGCACCTCGCGCATCCGCAATCTTGGAGGCCGGTGCCCCGAACGGCCCCCCAAATGCGCAGCCGCAGGCCAGGCCCTCGCTACCCGGCACGCGCCAGCACCTGGCGGCGCAACCGCTCGCGCAGCGCCTCATTGTCGAACCGGTCGCGCAAATCCTTGGGCGCGTGCAGCCGGATGGTGCGGTTCAGCTCATCCATCGGATAGCTGCCCAGCGGCGCCCAACGCGCCGGGTCATGCTGGGCCACCTCATCGGTTGCCAACACCGCGCGGCCCAGCGTCTTGGTCATCTGATCGATGCGCGACACCTTGTTGACGACCTCGCCGATGGCCGAAAAGGACAGCCGCGACGGCACGCCGATATTGCCAAACATGATCTCGCCCATGGCCAGGGCGATGGAAAACTGCATCTCCGGCGCGTCCGACCGGGCGCGATAGGCCTCCAGCCGGTCGATTGCCTGGGCCATGGCCTGGCCGGCGCTGCGCGCCGCATCCGGCCCGCCCAGATCGCCCTTGACCGGAAACACCGCCAGAACCGCATCGCCGATGAAATCGATGATGTCGCCGCCCGCCTCGATCACCGGCTCGGCAGTGCAGGCATAATATTCGGTGAGATAGTCCAGAAACTCCTCGGGCGGGACAATGCCCGACAAAAAGGTCGAGCAGCGCAGATCCGAAAACCAGACCACGGCGCGGATGCGCTCGCCATCGCCCAGCTTGGTGTCGCCGGCCATCACATGCGCGGCCGCATGCGGGCCCAGATAGGTGCCGGCCAGCGCTTCGGAGATCCGCATCTGGATCGAGGCATGGCAGGCCACCGCAAACACCTTCTGGATCCGCGACAGCGCCACGATATCGGCATCCGAAAACCCGTTCTCGCGCCGGGTCGCCCAGCTTGCCATCAGCCCGACCTCGCCCCCGGCATAGGATTTCACCCGGGCGATGCTCATCTTGGTCGCGGTCAGCAGATAATCGGTGAAGCCCTGCCCGTGCAGATCGACCAGCACATCGAAATCAAGCTGCGCCTCGGGCCCGATCAGCCGACGCCGCAGCCGGGTCAGCCCCACCTTATGGGCCAGATTGAAGGGCGAGGCGAGATAGCTCGCGCTCATCCCATTGTCGTGCAGATATTGAAACAGCTCGGCGCCGGTTTCGCGCCGCCAGAAGATCTGCTCGGCGGTGAAGAGCGGGTGCAGCGTCGGCCAGCTCACCGCCGCCCGGTCCAGCGGCAGGCCGGCCCCGTTCAACCGCGCGCAGAGCGCATCGAACAGCGTGACAATATCCGGCGAGCCCAGCGTCTCGTCGAGAAGCCAGGATTCGATCTCGCCGATCAGCACATCATGCGGCATGGCGCAACGCTAACGGAATGAGAGCGAAAGGAAAAGTGCGGCGGACGGCGCGCAGTTCGCAATAGGGTGGGGGCAAGACGCGCCGCAAGCCGTCCGCAGCGCCGCCATTGTGACCCAGCCCCGACAGCGCTCCAACCGGCATCGAGGTTAACGATGCGCCGCTCGGCCGCCGCGGTTAAGAAAGCGTCAACGCCGCCGCGGGGACGGCCGCCGCGCGCTCAGTTCTGTGCGTAGAACTCGACCACCAGATTGGGCTCCATCTGCACCGCATAGGGCACATCCGACAGCGCCGGCATGCGCACGAACCGCGCCGTCATCTTGTCGTGATCGGCCTCGATATAGTCGGGCACATCGCGCTCGGGCAGACCCACCGCCTCCAGCACGATGGCAAGCTGCTTGGAGGCAGGCTTGACCGAGATCTCATCGCCCTCACGCACCCGGAAGGAGGGGACATTGACCCGCTTGCCATTGACCGTCACATGGCCATGGTTGACGAATTGGCGCGCCGCAAAGATGGTCGGCACGAATTTCGCCCGATAGACCACCGCATCCAGCCGGCGCTCCAGCAACCCGATCAGCAGCTCGGAGGTGTCGCCGCGGCGGCGCTCGGCCTCGGCAAAGGTCCGGCGGAACTGCTTTTCGGTCAGATCGCCGTAAAACCCTTTGAGCTTTTGCTTGGCGCGCAGCTGCAGCCCGAAATCCGACATCTTGGATTTGCGCCGCTGGCCATGCTGCCCGGGGCCGTATTCGCGCCGGTTGACCGGCGATTTCGGGCGTCCCCAGATGTTTTCGCCCATACGGCGGTCGATCTTGTATTTGGCGGAGGTCCGCTTTGTCATTCTGTGTCACCTTTCAAACCTGAAGGGCGTGCTCCTCTCCGCCCGTCCCTGGGAACGGTGCGGCGACAGGCCCCCCGGTTCGAAGGCCGCGCATGCCGTCTGCTTCGCGCGAAGCGACGGCGCTGGGTAGCGGGCGCGGGC
>JBCDDO010000102.1:0-8405 GCA_039180245.1 Pseudomonadota bacterium
CGGTCGCCCCGGTGCGGCCGGTTGCGGCCACGCATACCGGCACCCAGGACGCCCTGCATAATGGCGCGCATGATGGCACGGCATTCGCGACGGCACCCCAGGTCTCAGCGCCCCAGATCTCAGCGCCCCAGGTCTCGGCGCCCCAGGTCTCGGCACATGACGTCTCCGTGCCGCAGGCGACAGTATCGTCCGCCCCCATGCATCAAGCCCCGCATCCGGCCGGGGCCGCGCAGGCCGGTCCAAACTTGGCCACCGCAGAGCCGCACAGCGCCGAGCCGGGCAGCCCAGAGCCGGGCAGCCCAGAGCTGAGCACTGCCGCGCCGATGCTGGCCGAGCGGGGCGGCGCTGGCCGTGCGGACCTCGCGGTTGTGGGGGTGTTTCCCGGCCGGCCGCGCGTGCGCTAGCCAAACCGCGCCCCCACGCATGCCCAAGCCGGACCGTGCGCGAAGGGTCGCGACCGCGGCGATCCACCAGCCCGCGAGCACGCGGCAGTTGCGGCAGCTGGCGTCGCAAGATCGGCACCCTTGGCCGCCGCGGCCATGGCGCAAAAAACACCGCAGAGATCTCGCATACGCTGCGCGGTCCTCCAGGACCCGCACCGATCGGTTCGGTGCGCCAAAAAAAGCAAGCACGCGCGACGACCCGCTGGCCAGTCTTGTGCCCTAAGAGGGCCGGAGCCAGGAGCCTAATCGACCCTGCTGATGGAGCTCCGCCGACGGGTCAGCCAGATTGCGTGGCGCGCCGGTCGCCCGCATTTGGCCGCGCCGGGGGGTGTGAGCTCGTCGCAATCGACCTGTCCGGCGCGGTCATGCACCCAACTCCCCCAGATGTGCGTCGCCGCGATGACGACGCCGGTCATCGCACGCCATGTGGAGCGCTGCGAGTGGCCCCAACGAGATTCGCTCTGCGGACCGATCCCCCAAGCCGATCCCCCCAACCCAACGACCCCAGCCCGACGATCCCAGCCAACGACGCCAGCCTGACCGCGCCATCCAACCTGGCAGATCAGGGTCACATGCCAGTGCCGAGGCCACGGGTGGCCAGATCGGCGGCCAAATCGCTGGCCAGATCGGCGGCGGGCTCGGGGCCCGGACGCGCCCGATTTTGGGATCGATTGGCCAGCGGGAGCCGGACAGGCGCGGGCAACCGGCCAGCACCCTGGGCGCCGCGACCGGCCCGGGCGGGTCGCGCGCCGGCGCTGCCAAAGGCCTATTTGCCGAGCCCGGTCGTGCGCAGGAACGTCACCAGCAGCCGGCGGTTTTGGGGGGCAAACGGGTCATCGGGCACGGCCGGCTCGGACGGGCCCTTGCCGGTCACCCGGCGAAACCGGGCCGCGTCGATGCCGGCCAGCAGGATCCGCCGCGCGGCATGGCCGCGATCGGTCGACAGATCCCAATTGTCATAGCCGGGCCCGGCAAAGGGCAGCGCATCGGTGTGGGTTTCAACCGCCACGGCATTGGTGATCAGCCCGCCGATCTCGGCGACGAGCTCCAGGATCGCGGCGAGCTTGAGCGAGGGCTCGGCGGTGCCGGGCGCAAACAAGGGCGGGCCGTCGCGGTCGAAGATCTCGATGATCAGACCCTCATCGGTGACGCGGGTGGTGATATGTTCGATCAGCGGATCGGCAATGGTGCTCTCGCCGGAATTGCCCTTGAGCAAATTTTCGATCTCCGCAAAGACCGCATCTTCGGCCTCGCGCGCGGCATCCTCGTCATTGCTCTCCGGCCCGTCCGAGCGGTAGGGGTCCTTGGCGCCCAGATTGCTCTCGGTCAGCTGATCGTCGGCGCTCAGCGTCTCACCGTCGAAAATGCCGTCGCCACCGCCGGAAATCTTGGCAATGGGTATCGCCGGGCTGAAATAATCGGCAATGCCCTGGCGCTGCTCCTCGCTGGTGGCGTTGAGCAGCCACATGAGCAGAAAAAACGCCATCATCGCCGTGACGAAATCGGCATAGGCGACCTTCCAGGCACCGCCGTGATGCCCGCCGCCCTCGACCTTTTTCTTGCGCTTGATGATGGGGCGCAGATTGTCCCCTTTGCCGGCCATGCCGCCCCCGTTCTGGCTGGCGGGACCTGCCGCCCGCCGCCGCACCCTGAAGCGGAAATCTTGCCGCGCGGTTGCCGCCTGGCCCCGCCAGCCGACCAGACGCACAAAATTCAACGCGAATTCCGCGAGCGCTTAAGGGGAAGGCAACCGATTGCCCCGAATGTGCCTGCCGAAACCCGACGGCGGGGCAATCTCGACGCGGCGTTGGCCTGTCTTCAGACAGGCCCATGAAGGGGCGGCCATGCAGGGCGAGAACGTCATTTCCCGCAAAATCAGCGGCGTGAAGGTCAGCCGGCCGCCGATCCCGCATATCGAGGAGATCGGCGAGGATTTTGCCAAGCTGCTCGATGAGCGGCTGCGCCGCGTGCTCAACACCATGACCAGTTCGATCATTCTGGGCTGCGAGGTGCGCAAGCTGGCGCGGGTGCTCGAAGGCATCCCGGTGCCGGCCATGCTGGGCGTGGTCGAGGTGCCCGGGGCGGCCACCGCGGCGCTGGTCAACATCTCCAACGATCTGATCTATCACATCATCGATCTGCGCATGGGCGGCAATTCGGAGACCTCGCCGGTGCCCACGGCCCGCTCGATCACCGCGCTTGATTGCGCGCTGTGCAAGGATTTCGTCGACGGGCTGCTCGATGGGTTTGCCGAGGCGCTGCGGGTCAATCTTGAGGTGCCGCATATCGAGCGGATGCGGATGCGCAAATTCGAGCAGCATGTGAACATGGCCCGCATCGCGCCGGAAAATGCCGATGTGCTGGCGATCAATGTCGCCCTTGATATCGGCGAGGCGGCGCGCTCGGGCGAGCTCGATCTGATCGTGCCGCTTTCGGTGCTCGACACGGTCAAGGCCGAGGCGCAGCGCGACCGGCCGCAGGCCACCGGCGTCGACACGCAAAGCGATATTTGGGCGCGGCGCATGCTGCAGGCCGCGCGCGACGCACCGCTGCGGCTGCACGCCATCCTGCATCGCGAGCATTTCGACATCGGCGCGGTGCAGGACTGGAAGGCCGGCGACATGCTGATGCTGCCCGACACGGTGCGCAGCCGGGTCGAGCTGGTGCTGCCCAGCAAGATCGACACGCCGCTGGCCGTTGGCCGGCTTGGCGCGCGCGAGGCGCGCAAGGCGATCAAACTCAGCGAGCCCCCCAGCGCGGATTTGCAGGGTGCGCTGCGCCAGGTGCTCAAGGAACGGAGGCAGAGATGACGGCGATGGACGAAGCTGCCCCGGCGGACGCGATCGCGCCGGCCGCGATCGATGCGTCGGATGACATGCCGGCGCCGGCCCATGCCGCGCCGGTCGTAGGGCCGCCCGCCGAGCCGGTCGCAGGGCCGGACGTAGGGCCAGCAGATGGGCCGGCAGATGGGCCAGAGGCCGATGGCGGGGATCCGGATGCAGGCCCTGAGGATGGCCAAGACGGCGCGCTGTTAGACCAAGCAGGCCCGGCCGACGCCGCGCATGCCGATCCCCAAGACGCGCCCGAGGCGTTGCCCGATGACGCGGTCTCTGCGGCGGCCCTGTCGGAGGATGCCGAACCCGACGATGCCGGGCCGGAGGCCGAAGCCGACGCCACCTCCGATGATCCGGCCGCCGAGCCGGCGCTGCATGTGCTGCCGGCGCGGCTGGCGCTGCGCGAAGCCCAGCATTTGCTGGACGAGCTGGCCGACAGCGATCCCGACGCGCCGCGCAGCTTCGATGCGCAGGCGGTGGCGGAAATCTCGACGGGCTTTGCGCTGGTCTTGGCAAGTCTTGTGCGGGCGCGCAGCCCCGAGGCGGCCAAGATCCGGCTGATCCGGCCCAGCCCGGCCTTTGTCGATGCCTTTTCGGATCTCGGCCTGTTTCAGGACCTTATGAAGATGGAGTTCGGCCAATGAAATGCGTGCTTGCCGTCGATGATGCCGTCAGCCTTCGCAACATGCTCTGCGATTGCCTGCGCGGCGCGGGACATAACGTTGTCGAGGCCGCGAATGGGCAGGAGGCGCTCGAGCAGCTGCGCGCCCACAAGCCCGACATCGTGATCACCGATCTGACCATGCCGGTGATGGACGGGCTCGATTTCATCGAGGCCGCCCGGCAGGAGGAGGATGGGCAGGGCCTGCCGATGCTGCTTTTGACCACCGAGACCGCCGATCGGCTGAAGACCCGGGCGCGCGAGGTCGGTGCGACCGGCTGGCTGACCAAACCGTTTGACCCGGCCACCGTGCTGCGTCTTATCGACCAGCTGGCGTGAGGCGCACATGGCAAGCGATGAGATCGCCGAATATCAGGCCATCTTCTTCAATGAATGTGCCGAGCTGCTGGTCGATCTGCAGGACCGGCTCGATGAGCTGACCGATGGCTCGGGCGATGAAGAGACGGTGAATGCCGCCTTCCGGGCGGTCCATTCGATCAAGGGCGGTGCCGCGGCGTTCGGGTTTTCCGAGCTGATCGCCTTTGCGCATGTCTTTGAGACGGTGATGGACCAGATCCGCTCGGGCAGCCTGGCAATTGGCGCGGATGTCTGTGCGCTTTTGCAGCGCGCCGGCGATGTCATCGCGATTCTCGTCGAGCATGCCCGCGATGGCGGCGACCTGCCCGGCGAGCGGGTCGAGCGGGTGCTGGGCGAGCTGCGTGAGATGGGCGGGCTCGAAGCGCCCGAACCGGCCGCTGCGTCGGCCGGTGCGCCGGCCCCGGAACCGGAGGCCGAGCTGCCCGAAAGCTTCTCCTTCGGTCTGGCGGTGACCCCGGCCGACGGCTTCATGCGCGCCGGGCATGACCCGCTCAAAATGATCCGGGCGCTCAAGCCGCTGGGGCTGGTCGGTGCAACCGCGCCCGAGGCGATCCCGGCCCCGGCCGATTTCGGGCTCGATGAGGGCGGGCTGACCTGGCATCTGACCTTCGAAAGCGAAGTGCCGCCCGAGACCCTGCTCGAAAGCCTGGAGATCTACACCCATATCGCCGAGTTTGCGGTGATCCGGGAGGAGGGCGACGAGCCGCCGCCAGACGCTGGCAGCGCCGGGTCCGGCGATGCGGGCGGACATGGCGGGTCGGACGCGCCGGCTGGCGCATCCAAAGCCGCCGCACCGGCCCCGGGGGCCGAACCCGCGGCCGCAGCCAAGCCCGAGGAGAAGGCCGCCGCGCCCGTGGCGGCCAAGCGCGACAGCGGCGGTGCGGCGGCCGAAAAGCCGCGCATGCAAAAATCGCTGCGCGTCGAGCTCACCCGCATCGACCGGCTGGTCAATCTGGTCGGCGAGATCGTGATCACCCAGGCGGTGCTGGCCCAAAAGCTCTCCGAAATCGACACGGCCGGCGATCTCGAGCTTGGCCATGCGGTGGAAAATATGTCGCGCCAGACCCGCGAGCTGCAGGAAAGCGTGATGGCAATCCGCGCCCAGCCGGTGAAATCGGTCTTCCAGCGCATGCCGCGGGTGGTGCGCGACCTCGCCGACACGCTCAAGAAAGACGTGCGCCTGGTGCTCTCGGGCGAGCATACCGAGGTCGACACAACGGTGATCGAAGAGCTCTCCGAACCGCTCACCCATATGCTGCGCAACTCGATGGATCACGGCATCGAGCCCGACCGCGAGGCCCGCGAGGCTGCCGGCAAGCCGGTGCAGGGCACGATCTGGCTCTCGGCCGAGCATCGCGGCGAACGGGTGATCATCTCGATCGAGGATGATGGCCGCGGCATTGAGCGCGAGCGGGTGCTGGGCAAGGCGGTCGAAAAGGGCCTGGTCTCGCCCGATGAGCAGCTCAGCCCCGAAGAGATCGACAACCTCATCTTCCACCCCGGGTTTTCGACCGCCAAGGAGATCTCCTCGGTGTCGGGCCGCGGCGTCGGCATGGATGTGGTCAAGAAGAAGATCCAGATGCTGGGCGGGCGCTGCACGCTCAAAAACACCCCCGGCAAGGGGCTCAAATTCATGATCACCCTGCCGCTGACGCTCGCTGTGCTCGATGGCATGACGATCTGCGTCGGCGATCAGCGTTTCATCCTGCCGCTCTCGACCGTGGTCGAGGCGGTGCGGCTCAAGGAGAGCCGGGTCGAGCAGCTGCCCAATGGCAGCCGGGTGATCCTGATGCGCGGGCAATACATGCCGGTGGTCTCGCTGCGCCACGCGCTGGGGGTCGAAGGGCCCATGCAGGCCGAGGAGATGGCGATCGTCGTCGACACCGAGACCAATGGCCAGGTGGCGCTGATCGTCGATGAGCTGATCGGCCAACGCCAGGTGGTGCTGAAATCGCTGGAGGCCAATTACCACCGCGTCGACGGCGTTTCGGGCGCAACCATTCTTGGCGACGGACGTGTCGCCCTCATCCTCGACGTGCCCGCGCTGGTCAAAACCGGGCCCGGCGCGTCGGAAGCCATGGAGATGTACCATTGACCGAGTTCGGCTTCGAAACCCCCGAGGATGCCGCCACCGCCAGCAATGGCCGCACCCGCCAATATGTCACCTTTCTGGTCGGCGACCGCGTCTTCGGGGTCGACATCAACACCGTGCGCGAAATCCGGCAATGGACCCCGACCACGGTGCTGCCCAACCAGCCGCATTTCACCCGCGGCGTGCTCAACCTGCGCGGCACGATCGTGCCGGTGCATGATCTGCGCGCGCGGTTTTCGGGCGAGCTGACCGAGGCGACCGAAACCCATGTCGTGGTGATCGCGGCGATCGGCGAACAGACGGTCGGCGTGCTGGTCGATGCGGTCTCCGACATCGTGTCGGTCTCGACCGATGACATCCGCCCGGTGCCCGCCTCGGCCTCCGACAGCGATCTGAC
The DNA here is from genome assembly GCA_039180245.1 of Pseudomonadota bacterium. GTDB lineage: Bacteria > Pseudomonadota > Alphaproteobacteria > Rhodobacterales > Rhodobacteraceae > J013. The sequence continues at coordinate 6,806 of JBCDDO010000102.1, forward strand.
CGCCATTTCCGGCCTGGTCAGCACCGATGAAGCCATGGTCGCGCTGCTCGACCTGACCGCGCTCTTTGCGGTCGAACGGTTCGAGTTGGCGTAACCAGCCGGGCGCCGGGCGCGCCGACGTGACGAGAAAGCGAGTTGTTCCATGACCGATAAACACGAGACAAAGATCGCGCGGCGCTTTTCGGTGACCGGCCGGCTCACGCTTATGGTGACGGTGCTGTCAGCCCTGGCCGCGATTGCCGTGGGCACGACGAGCTATATGTTCGCCCGCGATCTGACCCTGGAGCGGACCTCGCTGGCGCTCAAAAGCACCGCCGAGATCGAGGCGGGCGAGGTGTCGGATTATGTCGCGGGCATCGAGCTGGATCTGCGCACGCTTGCGGCGGGCAAGCCCGGGCAGGAGGTGCTGAGCGCCTTTGCCAGCAGCTTCGACGCGCTCGGCAGCGACGCCACCGAGCGCCTGCAGGCGCTCTACATCACCGACAACCGCTTTCCGACCGGCGAGAAGCAAAAGCTCGACGATCCCGGCGACGGCTCGACCTATTCTGCCGTGCATGCCGATTGGCATGCCACGCTGCGCGCGGTGCAGGAGTTTGGCGGCTATTACGACCTCTTCCTGATCGATCCGATGGGACGGATCGTCTATTCGGTCTTCAAGGAAACCGATTACGCCACCGATCTGACCACCGGCCCCTGGTCGGCATCGGGCCTGGGGCGGGTGTTCCGGGCCGCGCGCGACGGCCGCCCGGGCGCGGTGGCCTTCGACGATTTCGCACCCTACGGGCCCAGCGCCGATGCGCCGGCCTCCTTCATGGCCATCCCGGTGCATGATGCCGCGCAATCGCTGATCGGGGTGATCGCGCTGCAGATGCCGGTCGACCGGATCAACGCGCTGATCGGCAAGTTCCACAAACCCAAGATCGGCCAGGAGAGCTATCTGATCGGCCCGGACGGGCTGTTGCGCGCAGACGCGCAAAGCACCCCCGAAAGCGACGTTCTGACCACCCGCCTTACCCTGCCCGACGGGCATGAAACCGAGGTGGTTCAGACGCTCAACCCCTCCGGTGCCGGGGTGATTGCCGCGGTCGCCAGGCTCGACTATCCGCTCATCGACTGGCGGGTCGTCACGGTGCTGCGCGAGACGAGCTATCTGGCCCCGGTTGAGGAGAAGACCACCTACACCATCGTGCTGGTGCTCTCGGTCATCGCCGTCGCAACGCTTGCGGCCTATCTCAACGCGCGCCGCTTTGCTTCGCCGATCGTGCGGCTGCAGGGCGCGGTCGATGAGATCGCCGAGGGCAAGTTCATCACCATTCCGGGCAGCGAGCGCAGCGATGAGATCGGCGAGCTTGCCCGCCAGCTCAGCGCGCTTTATGTGCACAACGCGCATTCCGACAGGATGACTGCGGCGATGGATGCGGCCTCGGCCAAGTTCATGGTCGCCAACGGAAAACGCAACATCGTCTATATCAACGGCTCGCTTTTGGGCGCGCTGCGCGAAATGACCGATGACATCCGCGCTTTCGTGCCGGATTTCGATGCCGACAATCTGACGGATCGCTCGATCGACATCTTCCACAAGCTGCCGGCCCGGCAGGCC
>JBCDDO010000103.1:0-8374 GCA_039180245.1 Pseudomonadota bacterium
GCCATCGGGCGAAATCGACCTTGCCGGCTCACGCTTCCACATCCCTCAGCTTGGCGTTCGGCCGCCCACTGCCGAGGTCTCGCTGCGCGGCACCGGGCCGATCGAGGCCGCATTGGAGCTCATCGACCGCCCGCCGATGGGCCTGCTTGGCCGCATCGGGGCACGCCCCGATCTGGCCGCGGGCGAAGCCGATGTTGCGGCTGAGCTGTCTTTTCCGCTGCTGCGCAAGCTCACCCCGGCGCAGGTCAGCGCGGATGTGGAGGCGACGCTGCGCGATGTCACCGTCGGGCTGCCTACGCCGCTGCCGATCCGCGCCGCGCGGCTGACCCTTGACGCCACCCAAAAACGCATGGAGGTGCGAGGTCCGCTGCAAATTGGCCCGGCCCAGGCGCAGTTTGCCTGGACGCAGGTGTTTCGGCCTGAACCGGGAACGCCTGGCGGGCGCATGACGGCGCAACTGGCGCTCACCCCGGCGCTGCTCGCATCGCTTGGGGCACGCCTTCCGCCCGAGGTTTTGACCGGTCCTCCGGCACCTGCGCGGGTGTCCGCAACGCTGGAAAAAGGGCGCACCCGCTTTGCGCTTGATGCCGATCTGGTCGCGGCGGTCTTGGCCGCGCCAGGCACGGGCTGGCGCAAACCGGCGGGCGTGCCGGGCCGGCTGCAGCTCAGCGGCCAGCTTCAGGGCGGGCTGACGGGCCGTCTGACGCTTGATGGCATCGCGCTGACCGCCGGAGAGCTGCGCGTGTCAGGTGAGGCTGTGCTGGGTCCGCAAAGACAGCTTCTCGAAGCGCGCTTGACCGAGCTCCGCTTGGGCGATGTCATTGACAGCAGCTTGATCTGGGATGGCGAGGTTTTGCGCCTGAAAGGTGGGGTGTTGGATCTGTCTGCGCTGGGTCGGCTGCTCCAGGATATGTCGCCGCAGCCGCTCAGCGAGCCTGCAGCCGCACCCCCCGACGCGCCCGCGCCGGGCGAGCCGCCGGCGCCGTCGGCACCTCAGGCGCCGCCTGCGCAGGCCGCGCCGCGCCGCATCGAGATCGACATCGACCGGTTGGTGGTGGCCGAGGCGATTGTGCTGACCCCGGCCACTGGAACCCTGATCGAGGCCGCGCCCGGTCAGCCGTTTCTGACCCTGTCCGGCACAGCGCGGGGGGGCGCACCGGTCGAGCTTGCCTTCACGCGCGCCGAGCGCGGGCTGACCGTGCGGCTGACCAGCTCCGATGCCGGGTTGTTGCTGCGTGGTGCCGGCTATTTCGACGGCGGGTATGGTGGGCGGCTGGTGCTTGATCTCGGCATGGCCCCGGGCAGCGATGCGCTGACGGGACGCCTGGTCATCCGCCGGATCACCATCCGGGACGCGCCGATACTTGGCGAAATGCTGTCGGTCGCCTCGATCACCGGGATCTTTGAGCAGCTGACCACCGGTGGGCTGACCTTCGACCGCGTCGAGGCCCAGTTCGCCCGCGCCGACGGCACGCTCTACCTCACCGAAGGGCGGGCCACCGGCGGCTCGCTGGGCATCACGATTGCTGGCAGCTATGACGAGGTCAACGACCGGGTGAGCTTGGCGGGTGTGTTCTCGCCGGCATACCTTTTCAACGGCTTGCTCGGCGAGGTTCCGGTGCTCGGCACGGTGCTGACCGGCCGCCGTGGCGAGGGCGTGTTCGGATTTTCCTATGAGGTGAGCGGCACCCCGGAAAAACCCTCGGTGTCGGTCAACCCGCTGTCCATTCTCGCGCCCGGTGTGCTGCGTGGGGTTCTGACCAAAGAAGCGCCGGTTCCGCCCGCGGATCTGGGCCCGGCATTGCCAGCGCCCGAGGCAGATCGCATCGAGCCGGACCTGGCACGGCCGGCCATCCGGTCGGATCGGGAGGATGTCGACCGCTGATGTGATCGCCCTTCGGGCGTGCGCCAGGTGGCCGCCACCAAAGCCGGAACAGATATATCCAAGATTGCGGCGGAACGCCGATACTCCCACCGAGATGGCGACATGCGCGCCATCTGCGCTTTCGGGCCGAAAGACGGGGAAGCAATGGGATGGCAACCCACCAGAGGTCAAGACCGACGAAAAGGACAAACCACAACATGTGGAGGGGATTCCATATGAAACCCCAATATATTCGCTCAGTTAAGCCTTTTGGTGTTTGAAATGACCCAGACAGGGCGATCACATTAGCAGTGGGGTAGTGATTTCCCATAAAATGGGAGAAAGTTGCTTGATTTCTTATGGCCAATCCGCTACACCACCAATGTCGGCGCGGTGAGGCAACGACAGAATGCTCAGGCACCCAAAATCAAATCGGGGCCGGGTTTCATACAGGCAGCAACCTCACCGGGCACGGCGCGTGGAAGCGAGCCGGCCGCAAGGCCGCGAGACGGGCAGGCGCACTCCCCGGCGTCCATGAGGGACAGTGAGCGGGTCGCGCGGTGGGGCGCGACCCGTCCGCATTCGGGCAGGGCGAATGGCCGTGCCGGCTCCTGCGGATGGAACCGACGGGAGCGGGCGGCGTGGCAGGCAGCTTTCGCAGCACCTATTACCACAAGGTCGACGGCAAAGGCCGGGTGTCGATCCCGGCCAGTTTCCGCCGCGCGCTGGAGCTGGGCGACCCGGATTGGCGCGCCGATGGCGACAGCCCGCCGCGGGTGATCCTCGTTATCGGGTTCGAGGATGGTCCCTGCATCACCTGCATGACGCTCGCACGGATGGACGCGCTGGAGGATGCCGCGGCCGCCTCGGGCGATCCCGAAGCGCTGGACATTTTCGAGGAAGACGTCGTGGCCGCCTCCGATGAGCTCAAACTTGACGACAACGGCCGGATTTCGTTGTCGCCCGATCTGCGCCGATCTCTGGGCATCACCGCCGAGGTCGTGTTCGTGGGCAAACGCGACCGGTTCGAGATCTGGCAACCCGACGCGCGTGGTGCGCAGCGGGCAGCGCGTGACGCCGATGGCGCAGCCCGCGCGCAGCGTCGGGCCACGATCCGCGACATCCGGGCGCGATCGGCCCAAAAGGACACGGAATGATCGCCGCCTGGGCAGGTCCTTCCGGGGGGGGCAATGACAGCCCGGATGGCGGCAATGGGGGATCGAATGGCGACGCGCCGTCGCCTGTGCCAGCACAGACAGGCGCGCCACCGCATCTGCCGGTGCTTTTGGACGCGGTCATCGGAGCGATCTCGCCCGTTCACGGGGTTTGGGTGGACGGCACATTCGGCGCCGGTGGCTATGCGCGCGCGCTTATCAGTGCCGGCGCGCTGCAGGTGATTGGCATCGACCGCGACCCCACTGCACATGACCTTGCCTTTGCCTGGCTGCCCGATTGGCCCGGCATCGCGCTGCACCCGGGCGAGTTCGGCAGGCTCGACGCGATTGCCGCGGAGGCAGGGTCTTCGCAGGTCGATGGCGTGGTGCTCGACATCGGCGTGAGCTCGATGCAGCTCGACACCGCCGAGCGGGGGTTTTCCTTCCAGCGCGATGGGCCGCTTGACATGCGGATGGGCCAGGACGGACCAAGCGCGGCCGATCTGGTCAACGGATTGGAGGAGGCCGCGCTGGCCGAGCTGATCCGGGGTCTGGGCGAGGAGCGTGCAGCGCGGCGCATCGCCCGCACGATTGTCGTGGCGCGGGCCTCGGCGCCCATCCTGCGCACCCGTGCGCTTGCCGAACTGGTCGAGCGTTGTCTGCCGCCCCAGCGCCCCGGCCAGCCACACCCGGCGACCCGCACCTTTCAGGCCCTGCGGATCGCGGTCAATGACGAGCTGGGCGAGCTGGTCCGCGGTCTCGCAGCGGCTGAGCGCGCATTGGCGCCGGGCGGGCTGCTTGCGGTGGTGACCTTTCATTCGTTGGAGGATCGGATCGTGAAGCGTTTCATCGCCATGGCTGCGGGCGAGGCGGGCACGGGTTCGCGCCATGCCCCAGCCGCCACACCGGCCCAGCCCCGCTTTGCCAAGGTCACGCGCAAGGCGATTGCCGCAGATGATGCGGAGGTCGCGGCCAATCCCCGCGCCCGCTCCGCGCGGCTTCGGGTGGCCCGGCGTCTCGATGCCCCAAGCTTGCCGGTCGATCCCGCAGCCTTGGGATTGCCCAAACTGCCCAGCACGTTCGGCCCCGTCGGGTCGGCCAAAAGCCGCGGGCGGCACCGCTGATGCGGCTGGCGCTCTACCTTCTGGGCGCGCTGGTTGCCACGGGCTTTGGTTTTTGGGCCTATAATGTCAATTACGACACGCAGGAGGCGCGCAAGCGGGTTCAAACCCTGCAGGCCGACATCGCGCGCGAGCGTGCGCGCACCGCGATGCTGAGGGCCGAATGGGCCTGGCTCAACCGTCCGGACCGTTTGGCCGCGCTGGTCGCCGAGCATAATGAAACGCTTCTGCTGATGCCGCTCGATCCAGGGCATTTTGCCGATATCCGGGAAATCGCCCATCCAGCGCCGGCGCGCGAGCCCGGCTGGGACGGGCTCAATGCTGCGGACATCGCGGTCACCATCGTGGCCGAAGGCAGTCCGGTCATTCGCCCCACACCGCGCCCGCAACGTCTGCCCGGTCTACAACCCCGAGACGCGGAGCCGCCGCAATGATCCGACGCCCGCTTCGCCCGCTCGCCGGTGTCATCCGGGCCCGGACCCGCGGCGAAGATCCCGATCTGGTCGAGGCGCATCGCCGCGCCGAGCGCTTGCAGGCGGCCCGCGCGCAGGAGCGGCGCCGGGCGGAATGGCGCCTCACTCTGCTGGCCTTTCTGCTTCTGGCCGCCTTTGGTGCCGCGACCATGCGCATGGCCGTCATTGCGGCCTCGGATCCCGGCGAGCCCGTTGTCGTTCAGCGCAACGCCCCGGTCAGTGCGGCGCGGGCCGACATCACCGACCGGCATGGCCGCGTGCTGGCCACCAACATCTTCGCGCATGCGCTTTACTCCGAGCCCAGTTGGATGGTCGATCCTGCGGCGGCGACAGACGGTCTGATGCGCATCTTTCCCGATCTTGATCGGGCCTGGCTGACCGAGAAGTTCGCGCGCCGCAAATTCTTCTTCATTCGCCAGGCGATCTCGCCCGAACAGATGCAGAAGGTTCATGATTTGGGCGAGCCCGGGCTGAAATTCGCCCCGCGCGAAATCCGGGCCTATCCGGCGGGGCGCCCTGTGGCCCATATCGTCGGGCATGCCGGCATCCGCAATCCGGATGTCGACGCAGCCGAGCTGCGCGGCATTGCCGGCGTCGAGCTGACCTTCGATGCCTGGCTGAGCGACCCGCGGCGTTTTACGACGCCAGCGCCACAAGCACTTGCCCTCTCGATCGACCTGACCGCGCAGATCGCGCTGCGCGACGTGCTCGCGGCGGCGATCGATCGGACCGGGGCCAAAGGGGCGGCGGGTGTGGTGATGGATGCGCGCACCGGCGAGGTGCTGGCCATGGTCTCGCTTCCAGATTTCGACCCCAATGACCGCCCGGAGGATCCCAAGGACCGGCGCCTCTTCAACCGTGCCGCGCAAGGTGTCTATGAGCTCGGCTCGACCTTCAAGCTGATCACCGCGGCGATGGTGATGGAGCGTCGCCTGGTCGGCCCGGACACGCTGATCGATGCAACGCCGTTTCGCTGGGCCGGCTTGCATGTGACCGACAGCCATCGCATGCCGCCCGAACTGCCGTTGCGCGAGGTGATTGCGCGCAGCTCGAACCCGGCCACGGCGCGGCTGGCCGTGCTGGCGGGGGCCGGCGCGCAGAAGGATCTTTTGGAGCGTCTGGGGCTGTTTGCGCCGCTCGCAATCGAGCTGCCTGCGGCCCGTCAGGCGCGCCCGCTCTTGCCGCCGCGCTGGAGCGAGCCCTATCTGATGACGATATCCTATGGGCACGGGCTGGCGGTGACCCCCCTGCATCTGGCGGCGGCCTATGCCAGCCTGACCAATGGCGGTCTGCGCGTGCAGCCCACGCTGCTGCGCGACGCCACACCCCCGGGGGAGGAGGCGCGGGTGATTTCTGAAGCAACCTCCGCCGCTTTGCGCGACATGCTGCGCCTGGCCGTCACCATGGGCACCGGCAAGCAGGCCGACGTGCCGGGATACCGCGTGGCCGGCAAGACCGGCACGGCCGAGAAAGTCGCGCCGGAGGGCGGCTATTCCGAGGATCGGGTGCTTGCGACCTTTGCCGCGGTGCTGCCGGCGGATGCGCCGCAGCTTGTGGTGGTCGTCTCGCTTGATGAAGGATCGATCGAGAAGTACGGGCGGACCTGGCGGAGCGCAGGCTGGACAGCAGCGCCCCTTGCTGGTGAAACCATTCGCCGTGTGGCGCCGATTCTGGGGCTTCGGCCAGGGCCCGGGGTCGATCCCGTGCGGCAGCCAGCGCCGGGGACCGATCCGATCCCCGTACGTAACTGAGATCGAATGAGGGCGTGCGATGAAGGATGGGGCATGACGCGCGGCCAGACCCGGGCGACGCTGGCCGAGCTGGGCCTGGGCCCGATCTCGGGCGATGCCGCTCAGACCATGGTTACCGGGTTGACCGCCGACAGCCGCGTGGTCGCCGCCGGCATGCTCTTTGCCGCACTGCCCGGGGCGCAGGTCCATGGTGCCCGTTTCGTGGCCGATGCCATCGGTCGCGGTGCCGCAGCCGTGTTGACCGATGCCGAAGGCGCCGCCTGCCTGGGCGCTCAGACGGTTCCGGTTCTCGTCGACAAAGCCCCGCGCCGGGCCTTTGCCCAGGCCGCCGCTGCCTGGCATTCGGGCCAGCCGGCCAAGCTGGTTGCCGTGACCGGCACCAATGGCAAAAGCTCCGTGGCAAGCTTCACCCGACAGATCTGGGCGGCGCTGGGTCTTCGCGCGGCGGCTTTCGGCACTGTCGGGGTGGAGGGGGCGGTGGGCGCCGACGGCGCCATGGCCGATGCGCCCGCGCTGACCACACCTGACCCGGTCACCCTGCACCGGCTGCTGTCCGCGCTGGCCGAGGAGGGGGTCACGCATGGCGCGATGGAGGCCTCGTCGCATGGGCTCGATCAGCACCGGATCGACGGAGTGGCGCTGAGTGCGGCGGCCTTTACCAATCTCAGCCGCGACCATCTCGACTATCACGGCAGTTTCGACGCCTATCTCGCGGCGAAACTCGGCCTCTTCGACCGCGTGCTGCCCAAGGGCGCCACGGCCGTCATCAATGTCGATGATCCGGTCAGCGCGGTGGTGCGCCTGGTGGCCATTGGGCGCGGGCAGCGGGTTTTGGGTGTCGGCGAAAGCCCGTCCGCCGATCTGCAGCTGCGCGACATGGTCCCCCATGCCGAGGGGTTGGACGTGCAATATGCCTTTGAGGGCAAGACCTACATCACCCGGCTGGCGTTGATCGGGGCGTTTCAGGCCTCAAACGCGCTGATCGCGGCCGGGCTTGCCATCGCCTGCGGTGCGTTGCCCGAGCGTGTCTTTGCCGTGCTTCCCAGGCTCAGCGGTGTGCGGGGCCGGATGGAGCTGATCGGCACGCGCTCCGACGGGGGCGCTGTCTATGTCGATTACGCCCACACGCCCGACGCGTTGGGCACGGCGCTGCGCGGCCTGCGCCCGCATGTCGGGGGCCGGCTGACCTGCATCATCGGGGCCGGGGGCGATCGTGACCCGGGCAAGCGCGGCCCGATGGGGTTCGAAGCGGCGACCGGTGCCGACACGGTGATCGTCACTGACGACAATCCGCGCAGCGAGGATCCGGCCACGATCCGACAAGCCGTGCTTGAGGGCGCGCGCCGCGCCCCAGTGGGCGGTGCAGGCATCGCCGATCCCCTCCGATTGCAAGACATCGGCGATCGCAGACGGGCGATTGCGGTGGGCATTGCGGGTCTCGGCGCCCAGGATGCGCTGCTGATTGCCGGCAAGGGGCATGAGACGGGCCAAGAGATCGGGTCCGAAACGCGGCCCTTCGACGATGCCGCCATTGCCCGGGCGGCGCTTGCCGATCCAGAGGCGGCGGTCGCGGCGGAGCCTGCCCCGCGCGGGGCGCACAGGTGAGCGTCCTTTGGACGGCGTCCGACGCGCAGGCAGCAACGGGCGGCGCCGGGCCGGACGGCTGGCGCGCCACCGGCATTTCAGCCGACAGCCGCAGCCTGGCCCCAGGGGATCTTTTCGTGGCCCTTCAGGATGCGCGCGACGGGCATGATTTCGTGGCCGATGCGCTGGCGCGGGGGGCTGCAGCCGCGCTGGTCTCGCGACGGCCGGAGGGGGTGGCCCTGGACGCCCCGCTGCTTGTGGTGCCGGATGTCATGGCGGGGCTGCATGCGCTCGCCCAAAAGGCGCGGGCGCGCAGTGCCGCACGGGTGATCGCTGTGACCGGCTCGGTCGGCAAGACCGGTACCAAGGAGATGTTGCGCACGGCCCTGGCCCCGCAGGGCAGGGTCCACGCCTCCCAAAAGAGCTA